>DAORHV010000187.1:0-2581 GCA_035438175.1 Candidatus Peribacteria bacterium | reverse complement strand
TTCGATTCTTCCGTCCCTTTTTGTCCGAGCGACAAAAAGGAACCAAAAAGCGCGTGTGCGCTGAGCGCCCACGGCCGCTGCGGCGGCCAGACCGCAGGCCCCCGCGCGCAGCGCACGCCACCCCTTTGGTGGCTTGAGTTGGCAACCCAAAGGAAGAGAGACTTCGGAGTAAAAGATTCCAAGGATACAAAAAAACGGCCTTTCGGCCGTTTTCAGAATCAATGTGAGTGAATTTACTTCTTGTCCTTGCCGCCGGCTGCCGGCTTGGCATCCTTCTTGTCGCCAGCGGCTGCCGGAGCGGCTGCGGCGCCCTCGGCGCCCGGAGCTGCGGCGGCACCTTCGGCACCGGCTGCGCCCTCGGCGGCAGCGGTAACGACGGGCTCGATGACTTCTTCCTTGCGGGGCTCCTGCACGGTCACGACGACCGTTTCGGCGTTATCCTGAGCCGTCACGCCCTTGGGCATGACGATCTTGCCGACCGTGATGGAATCGCGGAACTGGGCCAGACCACTCAGGTCGACCACGAACTTCTCCGGAATGTCGGCGGGCAGACACGAGACCGTGATTTCGCCGTGAACGGTGACCAGGATTCCACCCAGCTCCTTGACTGCCGGAGCGACGCCTTCGAACGAGACCGGAACGCGGGTCGTGACCTTCTTGGTCATGTCGACGGCGTACAGGTCCACGTGCTCGTAATCACCGGAAACCGGCTCGTAAGCCAGCGAGTGGATCAGCGTGGGGATTTTCTTGCCGTCCATCTCCACCTCCACGAGCGTGTTCTCACCGGCTTTCATGTACACGTTGTGCAGGTCCTTGGTCTTGCACTTGATGCTGGTGCTCTTCATCTTGCTGCCGTAAATGACGCCCGGAACATCACCCGCTTTGCGCAGGGTTTTGACGTTTTCATCGGCGGGCCGCATGTTCACGGCAAGAGTGAGCGTTTGCTTCATAGCTGGCACAGGGTAGGGATTCCGCGAACGGAGGTCAATGCGATTTGGCGTGCCCGATCAGGCCGCCCTGGGCGCTACAGCGCCTTTCCACTTCCAAAAGTACTGCAGCGCGCTGAACGCGTGGATGCGGGTCGTCTTGCGCGTGATCAAAGAAAGCATGTTGCTGCCACTCAGGCGCTGGCGGCGGTCCAGCACGTGGATCTCCGGCGCGTAGAGCACCCGCTTGCCGCTGTTCCAGCAGCGCCGGCACAGATCGATGTCCTCGAAGAAGAGGAAGTAGCGGTCGTCGAAGCCGGCCAACTGGGCGTAGAAGTCGCTGCTTAAGAGGAGGCATGCGCCCACCAGCCAGTCCACCGGCTGCACTCCTTTCCTCTTGGAGAGCATTTCGGCGTCGTAGGCGGCCTGCCACTTTGCACCGTTCATACGCTTGCGGAACAGGTCCGCGATGCTGGGGAAGCGCCGGGCGGACGGCCGGAACGAGCCGTCGGCGTAGACCAGGCCGGGTCCCACGATGCCGGCGTCCTTCTCGGTGCGCAAAACATCCAGCATCTTCTGCAGCGCGTCGGGCGGCAGCGTATTGTCGGGGTTCACAATAAGGATGTACTCGCCGTCGGCATGGCGGAACGCGGCGTTGTTGCCGCGGCCGTAGCCGATGTTGTCGTTGGTTTCGATGATCTTCACACCCGGTTTGCCGTTCCAGCGTGCGCGCAGCCAGCCGATGGATTCGTCATCGGAGTGGTTGTCCACGATCAACACTTCCAGCCGGTCGACCATGGTCTGGCTCAGCAGCGCCGTCACGCACTGGTGCGTGTCGCGCGGGGAGCGGTAATTCAGCACGATGGCGGAAACCAGCGGACGTGACATGGGCTCACTGTAGCAAGCGCGGTAGAATGCGGCCATGGCGGAAACGAATCCCGCACTGGCCAAGCTTCGCCGCCGCATCGGCTCGGCGTCCACCGAACCCGGCGTGTACCGCTGGCTCAATAAAGATGGCGACGTGCTGTACGTGGGCAAAGCCAAGAACATCCGCAACCGTCTGCGCAGTTACGTGGCGCCCGGGGCCAAGCTGGATCCGTGGAAGGCGATCATGGTGAAGCAGGTCGCCGACGTGGACGTGACCATCGTCCGCAGCGAACTGGAGGCGTTCATTTTGGAATCCAACCTCATCAAGAAACTGAAGCCGAAGTACAACATCATGCTGAAGGACGACAAAGGATACGTGTATGCACGCATCGCCGTGCAGGACCCGTACCCCGGCGTGGAAGTGGTGCGGCGGCTGGAGAACGACGGCGCCAAATACTTCGGGCCGTTCCTGGGCGCGTATTCCACCAACTCCACGCTCGACATGCTCGACGGCATCCTGAAGTTCCGCGCCTGCAAAAAGTCGCTGGATGCGCTGAATCACCCCACGCCCGGCGCCGCCAAGGTGCTGGGTACGCCGTGCCTGGAGTACCAGATCGGCAAATGCTGCGGACTGTGCATCGGCGCGGTGACGCAGGCCGAGTACTTGGACCGCATCGGCGAGGTCGAGCGGTTCTTCCGCGGGCATTTCCATTCGCTGCGCAAGAAAGCCGAGGAAAAAATGCAGGCCGCCGCGGCCGAACGGAAATTCGAAGCCGCCGCGCGCTTAC
>DAORHV010000186.1:0-2595 GCA_035438175.1 Candidatus Peribacteria bacterium | reverse complement strand
GAGCTGAACGTTCCTGCTGGAACCTCCATCCGCGAGACGACTGTGCGGTTTTTGCAGCAAGCGGGTTTGGTTCGCGATGAAGACGTGCCGCAAGCCCAGGCAGCGGTGAGCGTACTGTCCGACGACACGCATCCCGACGACATCCTGCTGGCCGCCATCCGTGCCGCGTTCCCAAGAACGCCGGCCGCCCATACGCACGTCGGCACGCTGTTCCGCCGGCATCTGAAGAAGGCTCGCGATGCCGAGCCGAGCGCTAACGGAAGCTTGAAATTGCAGTCGATGAAGTTCAACGGCTATCGCCCGATCATGCGCCTGGGCGGTGGCGGTTTCGGCGAAGTGTTCGTGGTGGACGATGCCAACGCGCTTGAAAACGAGCCGCCGGTGAAAGTCCTCAAACGCCTGTACAAACCGGTCGTCGTGAAGGACGGCAGCTGGCACCCCATCGATGACAGTGCGAAAGCCGATGCGGACGTGGAGCGGTTCAAGCGCGAGGCACGTGCCCTGGAGGCGCTCAAGGGAATCCCGGGTGTGCCGCAATTCAGCAGCCGCGGGACGTACACAGAGCCTGCCACCGGAGCGCAATATCCGTACTTCACGATGAGTTACCATCCGGGCCAGACGCTCGACAGAATGCTGGATGCCAAAAACGGCAAAGCTTCCAAGCAGCAGTGGGTGGATATCACCACGCTCATCGCAATCACGCTGACCCAGGTTCATGAACGCGAATGGGTTCACCGCGACCTGAAGCCCAGCAACGTCCTGCTCACCGATACGGGAAAGGTGAAGATGTTCGACTTCGGACTCGGGCGCCTGCACGGCGACCACGAGCACGACGTGACGCACACCGGACAGATCATGGGAACCCCGGATTACATGCCGCCCGAACAGTGCGATGGGCACGCTCACCATGTGGGTCCGTCGGCCGATCTCTACAGCCTGATGTGCATGCTCTACGAGGCGTTGAAGGGCGATCCGCCGTTCGGCCGCGCGAAAGCCGAAAAGCTGGTGACGATCGTCCAGCGTCATTCCAGCCAGCAGCCGGATTTGAGCTGGGTCGAAACACTGCCTCCCGAACTGCAGAAACTCGGCCCAGTGCTTGCACGCGGGCTCCAGAAGAAGCCCGCCAACCGCGGTGCGACCGATCAGATGGCGCAGGAATTGTACGAAGCGTCTTCGTTCGCCCGGGATCACAAGATGACCTTCGAAGAGTTCCTGGCTCATCCCGAACTCCATCGCATCCGTATTCCTGATGAACTCGCGCCCAAGGCGGATGGCACCCTTGCCATTCCGTCGCGGTTTTACGACGTAACGAAGCAGGCCGGCGAAGACGGCACCGTACAGATGGTCGATTTGGGGGCGGATCACTACACGGAAGCGCTTCGCGCTTCGACGTACCCGGCCGAAGTGCAGGCGGCGGTACGTGGCAAGGTGTGGTCCATCTTCAACTATCCGAGAACCATTGCGGTAACGGCCGCCGCGGCGACGCTGGTGATCGTAGGAGGTGTTGCGACCCTTCTGTCTTCCGGTAAGCCGAAAGACGCAGGAACGGAGCCGACCATTGTTGATGTGCGGCCCGGAACCGAGCTGAAGCCGCCACCCGAACTCAAGAAGCCGCCGGAGCTCGTGCAGCCGCCCAGGCCGACCGAAATCAAGCGTTTCTTCGCGGAACCGGATCAGCACGGTCACGTGAAGGATCTGCGGCTGTTCGCGGGTTTGCCGTTCGAGATCAACGTGGAAGACGACAACGCGGTGCTGTGCACGAGCGAGGGGAAGGTCCGCGCCGGACTCACGCACATCGACGGCGACCAGCTCGCGAAGCTGCTGGGGTACAGGGATAAAGAAGGAATTCCGGAGAAGTCGTTGCAAGGCGGCTGCCCGGTGGTCCTGTTCTCGGACGGCGAAGCGCGCTGGGCGGTGCTGGTCAACGGCGTCTCCTACATCGTCGGCAAGAACCAAGCCAAGGAATCCGATCCGATCGGCTGCGTGTATTCGGACCGCAGGGACACCAAGGATACGATGAAGCAGCATGGCTTTTTGCCCCGTCCGCTGGGCAAAGGCAATGAAGATGCCGATTTCCAGGCGATCATCCGGAAGATGCCGGCGAAGCTGACGTGCACCGATCCGGACCAGCACGGAGTGAACGGCGAGATGCGCGGCAAGACGCTGGAAAACATCAACAACATGATCGCTGCCTTCAAGGCGCAACTTCCGCCGGAGGCGCCGGTGGTGGTTTCCGGCAAAAAGTAGGCGCGGAACGTGCTAGTCTTGGCGGTGCCAATGCGGCGCTGCGTTTTTCTCATCGGCATGGCCGTATTACTGGCCGGGTGTTCATCCGCCAAGCCGGCCCCGGCAGCGGACGTACACGATCCGTCGCTCAAGTTCACCGATGTGACGCGCTGCAGCGCCGAAGGTGCAAGGCGGCAGGTGTGTTACGACGGTTTCATCAAGCGGTATGCGGGCGCCAAAACCACGCGGGAATTGCTCGGCGATTTGCGTGCCGCCATGCAGACCGACCCGGAGGTGGACAGGGTCTGCCACAGCGTCGCGCACGCCATCGGACGGCTGAATTTCGAGCGTTCGGGCAATGTGCAGGAT
>DAORHV010000185.1:0-2626 GCA_035438175.1 Candidatus Peribacteria bacterium | reverse complement strand
AGCGCCACCGCTTCGGACGACGTGACAGCGCGGCGCACCGCCGACGCTCCGACTTCGCCGCCGTCGAGCGCCGTACCGCCGGGTAGTCCCCGCGAATACGCCGAAATCTGATCGTGCCACTTTGCACCCGGCACCATTGCGAAATCGCCGAGTGCCACGCGCGCACCGTCGCCGTGACGGACATCGATGTTCCAATCCAGCATCCGTTTTTGGGCCTCATCGGCGTTGCCGCCTGCGGCCTCGATTTGCTTGTCGCTGGCCCGTGTGAAGTTGCGGATTTGCATAGTTATGTTATTATACGTATTTTTCATCGAGTGTCAATAATAAGGAAAAAGAGCTTCTAGATAGGTTTAATAAAAGAATCACAGTCATTCTGTGGCTCTGCTGGCTGCTTGCCAGGTACGCCCTGTTTCTTTTCTCGCCATAGCTCTTGCGCTGCATACAATTGAGGCATGCCCGAGGTTGCACCGACCACGGCACCGACACCGAAAAAGCTCATGAGTCCGGCCGAGCTCGACTACCGCAGGACCGAAGCGCAGGCCCCGGTCGAGGAATTCGGCGATCGTGTGCGGGCCTTTTTGCTGCATGCCCGCGACTCGCGCATCAACGGTCCGGCGGCGGTGGAGGTCGTGGAGGAACTTCCCATCGACGCCGACCGCCGGCAGGACGCCGTCATCGCGCTCGAGACGCTCGGACGGTTGCGCGACCTCCTGCTGGAAGACACCCAATCGCGCGGCGAAGACACGCCTCAGCAGCAAGTCCGCACCGCGCGCTCGCAACCGAACCTGGATCCGCGCCACGGCGCCGGCCGCCGGGGAACGCGCCGTCACACGCCGCTGAGCGACCAGCGCATCAGCCGTATCGCCCATGAAGACGAACCGAGCCGGGATGACCTGGGCGGCATGACCTTCGATGAATACATCCATCATCAGGCGAACTTCAGCGGCGAGGACACCGAGCAAGACGTCGTTGAAAGCGCCCATACCGAATTGCCCGAATACGACGATGGTCCAGACGAATCGCCGGCCGGAACCTTCCGGCGCGAAGTCCGCGCCCTGTGCGAAGGCGTGTGCGCCGAGTGCGGCGAGCGGGCCGCGCGCCTCATCGAGGCCGGCGTGACGACCGAAAAACTCCTCGCCGACATGACCGCGTTCATCCGGCAGAAGGCCGCCCGGCTCAAGCCGGCCGGCGGCGAAATGCAGCGGTAAAAGGCTTTGGTAAGGGCTGGAAGCGGCGCATTGCCGAACAAGGCATTTGTATGGTAAAATAGACATATCTCCGCAAAAACCAATACCCAATAAGAAACGCCGAATTGTGGCTTCGAAGAAACGCCGTGTTCGTGGCTGGCACGATTTGCACATCGCACATCGTCTCTCCATGTTGGCGTGCACGCTGCTCATGTCGAGCGGCGCGCTCGTGGCCATGCTGAACGCCAGCGCCCAGACCACCGTCGGTCTCACCGTGGCGAGCAGCGGCTTTTCCATCAACGTCCGGGCCAAACCCGAGAAACGCATTCCGAGCACCGGCAACGATTCCACGCTGCTGACGGTGGAAGTGCGTTCCATCGGCGTCACTACGCCGCTGTCCACCACCACGGTGAACACCGGTTCCGGCGGCACGTACAGCGGCATCACGGTGCTGCTGAGTCCCGGCACCTACGACGTGACGGCCAAGGGCTACTCGCACCTGCGCCGTCTGAAGAGCAGCGTCGCCCTCAGCAGCAACGTCACCGTGGATTTCACGGACGGCGGCACCTACCAGTTGCTCTCCGGCGACGTGAACAGCACCAACGGCGACAACAAAGTGAACGGCATCGATTTGTCGCTGATCGTCGCGGGATTGCTGGGAGGGGATCCGCGCCTCGACCTGAACCGTGACAGTCGCGTGAACGGCATCGACCTCACCAACGCCGTAACCAATCTCAACGTCACCGGTGACTCCTAAATCCCGCCGCACATCGGCCAAAAAAAGCGCTTCCGTCATCCGGGAGGCATCCGGCATGACCGCGATGCGCAAGATGACCCTCTGGGCCGGAACGCTGACCACCATGCTGATCATCGGCGCGGCCAGCGTGGGCACCGGCGCATACTTCGCCCATGCCGCCGCCGGCACGCAGGTGCTGAAGATGGTGACCTCCGACGGAGGTTCCACCTTCTACGTGGGCCGCTGCTTCCGCACCGACTTCCGCGTCCAGACCGACAACATCGACGCCAACTCCATCGACCTCATCGTTCCGTATAACCCCACCTACTTGGCTCCGTACACCGGATCGGGCTGTACGGTGGCGGCTACGTCGCTCATCACGCATTCGGTGTTCCCGTCGTATCCGTCCAACAGCATTGCCGGAAACACCATCCAGCTGACCGGTTACGATCCGTCCGGCTCGTCTCCGGTGAACACCGGCACCGCTCCGGCCGACCGCACGTACGCGCACATCTACTGGAAAGTGCTGGCCGCCAGCGGCTCCTACCACTTGAACCACACGTTCACGCTGGGCAGCACCATCGATACCAACATGGCCGAGAACGGCGGTGACGGTTCCGACATTCTCGACAGCGTTACGAACCTGACGCTGAACCTTGCGGACGACGCCGGTGCCCCGACGTTCACCAGCCTGAGCCCGGCC
>DAORHV010000184.1:0-2667 GCA_035438175.1 Candidatus Peribacteria bacterium | reverse complement strand
CACCGATCTCAGCCGCAGCGGCCGCACGCTGCACCAGGCGGTGACCATGGCCTCGCTGGTGGAAGAGGAATCACGCCACGAAGATGAGCGCCCGGTGGTGGCCGGAATCCTGTGGAAGCGCGAGGAAGCCGGGACGATTCTGGGCGTGGACGCCACCGTGCGCTACATCGTCGGCAAGCCCAGCGCCGCGCTCACCGTCACCGACTTGGACACCGCGTCGCCGTACAACACGCGCAAAGTCGCAGGCCTGCCGCCGGGACCCATCGCCAATCCGGGCGTCTCGGCCATCGTCGCCGCGCTGCAGCCGCAGGCGTCCGAGTACTGGTATTACCTGCACGGAACCGACGGTATGATCCACTACGCGCGCACCAACGACGAGCACAACGCCAACAAGGCAAGGTACCTGCGTTAAACCGGCTGGAATCGGCGGGGAATTCACCGCAGCGGGCTGGGCGAAACCCGCGTTTTCTGCTATACTGTTCCGATGCGAACCTTTCTCGTCTTCGCCGTCATCGCGCTCTACATCGCGGTTGCATTCGTGCCTCCGTCCTCGCAGAACCTGCAGGCGGCCATGCTGCAGCTGAATGAATCCAAGCTCTTCACGGGACTCCATGTGGGCGCCGCATCCGCCGGAGAGAAGCTGGATTTGGCTGCCACGGCCGGACTTCTGAAGGACCTGGCCGCCAAAGTGTCCACGACCTCGCCGAAGGAACTGGTGAACGGCACCACCGGCAAGGAGTACGCCGAGAAGATCACCCAAGCCGCCACCGTCATCGCCGCCATGGGTGGCAAGACGCCCGACGAGCTGCAGGTGGATTTGCGCAACGAACTGGCCAAGAAGGCCGCCGAAGCGATCCAGAATATCGGCAAGGGCCAGCCGGCAGGCAGCCTGGTCTGGAAACGGATGCTGAAGAACGAAACCGATCCGACCGTGCTCGGACAGTTGCAACTCATCCAGGAAGCCATCAAGAGCGGCGACGTGCGCAAGTGCGGCGAACTGCCGTACGCCGCGCCGGTCGAGCGCACCGTGGACGGCACCATGTACATGACTCCTTCCCGCGGCGATTACCTGGCCTACTGCCTGGCCCGCGTGAACGGAGAAGGTACGCGCTGCGACCAGATCGACGACCGCATTTCCCCGGCCTTGCAGACCGCATGCCGGGCGGACTTCGGTTCGGATGTCTAGTGCCCCGCTTTGTTTTTCGGACGTACACTACCCCCACACGTATGATCATGAAGAAACGCAAAATCAAGATCGGAGTCATGGGTTCCGCCAGCGGACCGCAGATCGAGGACCCCATCGCCCGCGAGAAAGCCCGCGAACTCGGCGAAGCAATCGCCCAGCGCGGCCACGTGTTCATCAACGGCGCCTGTCCGGGCCTGCCGCATGACGCCATGCTCGCCGCCAAAGAGGCCGGCGGACTGACCATGGGCATCTCGCCCGCGTTCTCCGAGTACGAGCACATCAACGAGTACCAGTCGCCGGCCGGCCACGACATCATCGTGTTCACCGGACTCGGCTTCATGGAGCGCGACATCATCAACATCCGCAGCAGCGACGCCATCGTCATCGTCGGCGGCGGCATCGGCACGCTCAACGAGCTGACCATCGCCTACGATGAAGGCCGTCCCATCGGCATCATCACCAACTCGGGCGGCATCAGTAACGCCGTGCCGCACATCGTGGAAGAGCTCTGCAAGCGCAGCATCCCGCCGAACATGGTCTTCGATGACGATCCGAAGAAGCTGCTCGACAAGCTCGAGGTGGTCATCGAGGCCTATCCGCTGCCGATCCACGAAGACGGACGCGTGAAGGACTCCAAGACCACCAACGCCCGCGGCTAAGATTGCATTTCCACTCCGAGGACTCCCGAGCGGGGGTCCTTTTTATTTCGTGCCGATGATTCCCATCTTGATCATCTCGTTGATCAGCGCCTTGGCCGCTTCGTTGTTCGGGTCGGTCTTCAGGATGCCTTTCAGGATATCCAGCGCCACGCCGTTATGGCCTTGGCGCAGCTCGACGGCGGCGAGTGAAATCAGGGTGTCGGTCATGGCCGGGTTCAGCGCCAGTGCTTTGCGGTAATCGGCCGCCGCTTCGGCGAATTTCTCTTCGCGTTCGTGCACGATCCCCAGCGCCTGCCAGCCGTCGGCGAAGCGGGGATTGATCTCCATGGCCTTCGCCAGCGCCGCTTCGGCTTCGGCCAAACGGTCTGCATGCTCGTAGGTGCTACCCAGGTTCACGTATGCGGCGGTGAACTGCGGGTCGAGTGCGATGGCGCGTTTGTATACCGCGATGGCGTCCTCGGTGCGGCCCTGTTCCTGCGCGATGATCCCGAGGCCCATCTGCGGCTCGGGTTTGTCCGGGAATGCGGCCGCCGCCTTTTCATATTCGGCTTTGGCCAGATCGGTCTGGCCGCGCAGCTTGTAGATGTTGGCGAAGTTCGTGTAGACCTCCATGCGCGGCTCGATGGCGAACGCGGCGCGCGTCTCCGACAGCGCTTCATCCAGACGGCCGGTCTCGCGGTCGATGATCGCCAGGTTCAGGTGGGCGGCGACCGAGTCGGGCTGCTTTTTGATCACGTCGCGGAACAGCGTTTCGCTGTCGCGCCAGATGCCGGTCTGCATGGTGGCGAGCACCCCGAACGTGGCCAGGACGAGGGCGAACGC
>DAORHV010000183.1:0-2669 GCA_035438175.1 Candidatus Peribacteria bacterium | reverse complement strand
TGAACGAAAGGCATGTAGCGAGAATGCAAGCTCTGAGCGAGTGCTCAAGCCACCAAAGGGGTGGTGTGCGCTGCGCGCGGGGGCCTGCGGTCTGGCCGCCGCAGCGGCCGTGGGCGCTCAGCGCACACGCGCTTTTTGGTTCCTTTTTGTCGCTCGGACAAAAAGGGACGGAGGAATCCGAAGGAAATTCTTGGCGGCATCAAGCGAGGCTCCGATCGAGAGTCCTTGGAGTCCTCCGAGTCCTTTCGCTATGCTCTCGGCATGGACAAACTTCTGAAAGACCTCGGACCCGTTTGCGCCATCATCGGCGCCCAGTGGGGAGACGAAGGAAAGGGCAAAGTCATTGATATCCTCGCCGGACACTACGACGTCATCGCCCGCGCCTGCGGCGGCGCCAACGCCGGACACACCATCGTTGTGGGCGGCAAGAAGCACGTGTTCCACCTGCTGCCGGCCGGTTGTCTCCACGACGGCAAGCCGGTGGTGCTTGGAGCCGGCATGGTCATCCATTTGCCGACGCTCCTGGAAGAAATCGATACGCTCAAACAAGCCGGCATCCATATCGTGGAACGCCTGCATCTGTCGGGCAGCGCGCACATCGTGTTCGATTTCCACAAGCAGGTCGACGGCGCCATGGAGGAACGCCGCGGCGACAACAAAATCGGCACCACCAAGCGCGGCATCGGACCGGCCTACATGGAAAAGGCCGCCCGCAGCGGCGTGCGCCTGAACGCACTGCGCCGCCTGGACGAGCGCGGACTGAAGGACATGCTCGAGTCCAAGGCCAAGGAACTGAAGGCCATGTACGGCGTGGACGTAGACGTGAAGACCGAATGCGACCAGATGCATGCCGCCGCCGCGCTGCTGCATAACCGCATCGTGGATGCGCCGCAGTTCCTGTCGGCCATGCTGACCTCCAAGCGCAGCATTCTCATCGAGGGCGCCCAGGCGACGCTGCTCGACATCGATCACGGCACGTATCCGTTCGTCACCAGCAGCGCCACCACCGTGGCCGGCGCGTTGCAGGGACTGGGCCTGCCGCCGAGCGCATTGACCGGCAGCGTGGGCGTGGCCAAGGCGTACTGCACGCGCGTGGGTTCCGGCGATTTCCTGACCGAAGCCGAGCCGGCCGTGGGCGACCGCTTGCGCGAGCGGGGAGGGGAGTACGGCGCCACCACCGGCCGTCCGCGCCGCTGCGGCTGGCTGGATATTTCGGATCTGCGCTACGCCGCCATGCTCAACGGCTTCACGTGCTGGAACATCACCAAACTCGATGTGCTCGATGAAGAGGATTCCATTCCGGTCGCCATCGGCCGCAATAGCGACGAGCAACCGGCCTACGAATCACTGCCCGGCTGGAAGACGTCCACGTTCCGCGCGCAGTCGTACAAGGCGCTGCCCGAAGCCGCCAAGAGGTACGTGGAATTCATCGAGACTCAGACCGCCATCCCGGTGCGTCTGGTCGGCACCGGTCCGGGACGGGAGGATATGATTGTTCGTTAGGATTCAGGCGAAACAGGGGATTCAAGGGAGTCAGGGGATTCCCCCTGCTTCTCCTGAATCACCTTCATCTTTATCCGTCCTTAATCGCCCCCGGCCCCGTCCGTGCTAAACTTCCCGCCGTGTCCGTCGTGCGTTACAAAACGGCCGTGTCGGAAACCCAGAAGAAACGCTCGTTCGAGCGGCGCATTTTCGTGCTGCACGGCATGCTCCTGTGCTGCTGCGCCATCATCATCGCGCGCCTCATCGATCTGCAGATCATTCAGGGCGCGACCTTCCACCAGATCGCCCAGGCCCAGCAGTACGGCGGCGTGGTGCTCCCCGCCAAACGCGGCGAAATCCTCTCCAGAAACAGCAAAACCGGCGAGACCAGCATCCTGGCCACCAACACGACGCTCGACTTGCTCTATGTCGATCCGCTGACGCTGTGCAACGAACGCGCCTGCGTTTCCACTCCTGAGTACGCAAGCATCGCCGACTCGCTGGCCGACCTGCTGGTCACGCCCGAATTCGACCGCGATTGCCGCGCCGGCATGCCCTCGTGTCCCAACGAACTCATCTCGTTCTATAAAGACGCGTTCGACCCGATGAAGAAATCCATGGCCACGCTGAGCGGCGCGACGCTGCACACGCTGGGCTTTTCCGGCGGCGTGCTGGTCACCGACCAATCGTACATTCCGGACATCACCGAGATCCGCCGCCGGTTCGCACGCGATGTGGAGGAACGCATACGCCAGACGCGCGTGACGTTCGTTCCGTTGCTGTACAGCGCCAATAAGGAGCAGGTGGCGCAGGTGGCGCAATTGAACATCGCCGGCATTTACGTGAACGAGAACGACGCGCTGATTTACGTGAACCCCGAACTCGTGAACCAGAACGACATCTCGGGCATCGCCCGTCAGTTGTCGCCGATCCTGCTGCAGGACCCGGCCGTGCTGAAGCAGCGCATGGTCCGCCGCCCGCTGCGTTACGTGCCGATCATGGGCCGCCTGCCGCCGCTGTTGTCCATGAAGATCAAGGACATGAAGGCGCAGTCGAAGACCGACACCGACGCGCGCATCGCGAAGATCCCGCGCAACGAACGCTCCAAGGCCGCCCAGGCGATCATCGATCCGCTGCGCGCGGTGGCGCTCATCCCGGAGCACTGGCGCTTCTACCCCGATACGCAG
>DAORHV010000182.1:0-2682 GCA_035438175.1 Candidatus Peribacteria bacterium | reverse complement strand
CAAGACGCTCGTGGTCTCCGGCAACGCCTCTGTCACGGGCTCGCTGGTCGTGAACAAGAACATCTCCGGCGCCACCCTGGAAATCCTCGGCACCGCTTCCGGAGCCAACCTCTACGCCACGCGCTCCATTACGGGTACCAACATCTACGCCGCAACCACCTTCGGCGGCGCGGGATTGGCTTCGTGCAGCAACTCGACCACCTCCAAGCTGCTCTATAACTCGGCCACCAAGCAATTCTCCTGCGGAACCGACCAGACCGGCGGAACCGGTGTGGCCGGTACCAGCTCGTTCTCGGGTGCTGTGCTCACCCTCGGCGACGCCCGCTACGTGAAGAAATCGGGCGACACCATGACCGGCTCACTCGTCATCAACATCACCGGCGGTAACGCCAACACGCTCGGCCTGAAAGTTCTCAACACGTTCTCCGGCGCGATCATCCATGCCGAAAAGACGCTCACGGCCTCCGGCATGCTCATCACCGAGTCGGGTGCGCTCATCGATGCTGGAACGCTCTACGTGGATGCCGGCAACAACCGCGTGGGAATCGGCACCACTGCTCCGACCGCCATTCTGAGCGTCGCCTCGCCCGGCGGAGCCGTTACCATGAACAACCCCACGGCGGGCAACGGAGTCATCTTGGCCGGTTCCGGCGGAGGCGTCGGCGGACAGCTGCGCATCGTTTCGAACGGCGGTGGCTGGGCGGACAACAAGCCCACCGCGTACTTCCAGATGCGAACCGCACGCGCCGACAACTCCCTGTACAACAACAACGTCACGTTCATGGGTGGAACCTACGGTGCCGATACGGTGATGGACCGCCTGCAATTCGATGCATCGTTCACCAGCGTCACGGATACCGCGTACGGCTCCACTCCGGTGCCGACCAGCTTGTTCGAGCTTATCAACAGCACCGCCAGCAAGAACCTGCTCAAACTGAAGGCGGCCGCCTCGCAGACGGCCAACCTGACCGAATGGCAGAACAGCGCCGGTTTGGTGCTGGCCAGCGTCGACAAGACGGGTTCGGGCTTCCTGGCCGCGCTCGGCGTGGGTACCAATTCGCCCAAGGCCAAACTCGATGTCGCCGGCACCATCTCCGGAAAGACGCTGGTCATCTCCGGCAACGGCTCCTTCTCGGGTGCGCTGGTCGTGAAGAAGAGCATCTCCGGTGCGGCCCTGGAAATCCTGGGTACCGCTTCGGGTCAGAACCTGTTCGCGACGCGCAGCGTCACCGGCTCGTATTTGTACGCCGGCGTGACCTTCGGCGGTGCTGGTCTGGTCTCCTGCTCCAACGGCACCAGCAGCAAACTGCTCTACAACTCGGCCACCAAGCAGTTCTCCTGCGGCACCGACCAGAGCGGCTCGTCGGGCATTTCCATGTCCGTCGCCGACGAGCGCTACGTGAAGAAGCAGGGCGACACCATGACGGGCTCGCTCATCATCACCAATAACGGCACCATCGCCATCGGCGGCGTCTCGGCGCAGGCCTACAACATCCTCTCGGACTCCAGCACCGCCACTCACACCAGCGACATCGCCTCCGACAACGATCTGTTCATCGAGGGTGCGTTCGAAGTCGACGGACCCGCTTATCTGGACAACGGATTGACGGTCTCGTCGACCGCCAGCTTCAATTCCGGCATCACCGTCTCGTCGGCTGGCACCTTCAACAGCGTCATCGCCGTCGGCGGCATTAGTGCGCAGTCGTACAACGCGTTCTCGGACAGCGGCGGCGCCAGCCACACCGGCGATGTCACCTCCGACGACGACGTCTTCATCGCCGGTTCCATGGAAGTGGACGGCAACGTGTACTTCGACGGCGAGCTGATCGGCACGACGGTCTCCGGCATGGGTCTGACCAGCTGCACGGGTAGCTCGAACAAGCTGACCTACAACTCCGCCTCCAAGCAATTCGGCTGCGAAACCGACCAGACCGGCGGCGGCAGCTTCACGAACTTCACTATTTCCGACGGAGGCTCCACGAGCACGATCGACAACGCCGACACGCTGACGTTCAATGACGGCACCGACATCAACCTCACCGTCAGCGGTGACAGCGTCACGGCAAGCTTCACGAATGCAAGCGGTTACCTGAGCAGCGCCACCGCCGACACCAACTATGTGAACGTGAGCGGCGATACCATGAACGGCACGCTCATTCTCAGTTCCGGCACGCCCTTGCAGCTGAGCAGCGGCGGTTACAATAACTGCGACCATCTCACAACGGATTCCTCCGGCTATATCGGTTGCGGATCCAGCAGTAGCAGCAGCTCGACATGGACCGACGGCGGCACCTACCTCTACCCCACCAACAACGAATCGATCAACGTCGGCGGCGTCACGGGCTACACCTACAATATCTTCAGCAATAGCGCCACCACCAGCCACGGCTTGTCTTCGATCAGCGATGTGATGGTCGCCGGTAACTTCGAAGTCGACGGGACGGTGTACTTCGACGGCGAGCTCGTCGGCACCACGCTCTCTGGATTCGGGCTCACCGATTGCGATGCCTCCAACAGCAAGCTGCTGTGGGACTCCACCACCAAGACGTTCTCGTGCGGCACCGACCAGACCGGCGGCTCCGGAGCACCCGAAGTCGGCACCAGCTCGTTCTCGGGCGCCGTGCTGCTGCTTGGCGATGCCCGCTACGTGAAGAAGCAAGGCGACACCATGACCGGTGCGCT
>DAORHV010000181.1:0-2716 GCA_035438175.1 Candidatus Peribacteria bacterium | reverse complement strand
TCCCGCGCAATACCACCACCTGGTACACCCATACCGGAGCCATGCAGCTGCAGAGCTACCGGGCCTTCATGGGAACGCCCGCGCAGAACCGGACCGGCAACCGCGAACTGGATACGCTGGTGAACGGCGACCTGGCTTCCCGTCTGACCGACGACGCCATCGACCGTTCCGAGCGCCGTTACGGCCCGCGCGAACCGGTCGAGAGCCGCCCCGAGCGCTTCCGCCGCGAGCCGCTGGTGGATGCCGTGTTTAACAACACGCGTAATCGCCCCATCGCGTTCGTCAGCACGACGTACAACAGTTTGTCGCCGCATAACTATTCGTTCGATCCGACCTCGCCCGAGTTCGCGCTGTGCCAGGCGCTCGCTTCGCCGCCCAACCGGATGACCGAAGACAATCCGCAGGCGGTCTTCTTCGAGTTCGAACGCAACGGCAACGAAATCACCGCGCTGGCCACGTACGTGGACGGTACGACCCGCGTCCGTCGCCGCTCGGCCCGCGCCACCGTCCGCTCTCGCCTCGCGCTGCGCGGCGGAGAGCGTGCCCAGACCATCGAGGGCGTGGTGCACACCGGCGCCATGGTGCATGGCATCGACATGAACCGCGTGTCGGCGCTCCGCCATTTCATCCTGAACGGCGGCGACACCGAAGGAGACGACCAGCTTGCGCCTCGCGGCAACCGTACGACCAATTTGTGGGAAGCGCAGATGCCGCCGATGGGCGTGCCGCAGCTGAACCTCATCCAGCGTTCGGTGAAGCGCCGCAACCGCGAGCGCGTGGAAGAGGCGTTGAAAGCGGTGGGAGAAGATTCCGCTTCGCTCGTTCCCGGCAAGTTCGTGCCGGCCGGCATGGATGAATCCGGCCGCGCCCAGTACATCATGCATCTGCCCGGCGCCGACAACGGCCGCGACGCGTACGTTCTGAAATCCGTCCGCAACCCGCAGCAAGCCCTGAACGCCGCAACGCCGGTACGCGTGCGCGTCGGCGATGCCATCCAGACAATCCAGGTCCAGTACCCGAATCAGGACCAATTCGACACCTACACCTACCATTCGCAAGGCGACCAGTGGGATGAAACCATCTCGCTGTCCAACCTCAACGAGTTGCTGCGCCGCCCGAACCTGACGTTCCACGACCGTGAGCGGGCCATGCGCTACATCACTGCGGGCCACGACCGCACGTCCGATGCCGAGCCGGTGCAGTCCGAGTTGCTGCGCTTCCTGTCCAATTTCCCGACCCAGATGCGGCCGGGCGCCGGAATGCCTCCGGCCCAGGACAAAGCTTCGTTCTTGCTGGCCATGCTTGCATCGGCGGCTTACGAAGCTGCAGCCAACAAGAACGCGTTCCTGTGGGAATTGTCCGACCGCATCACTCAGCTCAGTTCGGGCATCGTGATGTTCGACAAGATCCCCGACATCACGCGCGATCTGGGCAACCGTGCGGTTCCGCGCTCGCTGGCGCTGCCGGCTATCGGCGAGTCCGGCATGGCGTTCAATTCCGGCATCAATGAATACGGTGTGCGCTATTTCGCCGGAGACGAGATGCGTCTCGGCACCATCAACGAATCCGCCGTCGGCAGCCGCCCGTATTCCTCCGGCCGTGTCGACCGCCTGAACCGCGAAGGCGTCAGTTCCAAAGTGTATGTCCGCCGCTACGGCAGCGCGCAAACCGTGGTCCGCTCGAACGGCTTCGTGCATGAATGGAGCACGCTGAACTACCTGCGTGAGCGCACCGGTAACGACCGGCTGAACGCCGAGCGCCGCGAAATCTTCGAGAACATCATCACCGCGCCGAGCACCATCGCCAACCCGGGAAACGACCGCACGCAGATGTACCACTTCCTGCGCCCGGTGAACCGCATTCTGGACGGCTGGATGTACGAAGAGCAGTGTTTCGACGTCCGTGAACAGATCGGCAGCGCATCCGACGGCCGCCAGCGTTTCGCCGGCATCATCGGCCGCATGTACCTGGAGGCGACGGCCGAGCAGCGCCAGGATTTCCTGCGCACGCTGTTCACCGTCATGGAGCGCATCGACGGCAGCGACGGTCAGAACGACGGCATCTTGTCGGCGAACTGGGAAACGACCAACAGGACCGATATCACGCGTGAACTGGACGGTGCGACGCTGTGCAAGACCTTCCAGAGCGTCATCATGGAACTGCGCCGCCGCTTCCCGGTTTCCGAGGAGCGCTTGGCCCGTGAATCGCTGCGCAGCATGGGTACGCTGCCCACCGGCTTCGAGGTCGCCATGGCTCCGGCCAGCCGCCAGGCCCTCCTGACCCGCTCGGCAATCCAGATCGGCGATCTGCGTTACCACGTGTTCGTGCGCGGCGCCCGCCAGCCCGACAGCACCGTGCTGCGCCAGTCCGCGGTCCGTATCGTCCCGCTGCTCAGTGACGAACAGAGCCTGCTGTCCATGCGCAACTGGAGCGAGCAATCGCCCACGCTGCAGACCGGCGTCACCGCCACCGGCGGCGTCGCGCCGGGTTCCAATGCGTTCCGCCCGCGCGAACTGCGGTATGCGCTGAACTACGCGCGCCGCGTGAACATCACCACTGCCGCGCCGACGGTTCCGGTGAACGAATTGCCGGCCGAGCCGCCCTACTTCAACGGCACGCTGGTCTCCGTCGATGCCGCTGACCTGACGTTCGGTCCGGTGAACGTCACGCGCACCAACGCCCGACGTCCACTGTCCGTCGTGCGCGTGAACACGGG
>DAORHV010000180.1:0-2716 GCA_035438175.1 Candidatus Peribacteria bacterium | reverse complement strand
GAGCGCGGCGAAGACGCCGACTACATCTCGTTCCCGGACTACGCCAAATTGGTGGGAGGCCGCCGCCGTTTTCCAAAAAAGCACTTCAAAGGGAAAAATATCGTGTTCATCGGCGCCAAGGATTCCTACCGCGTGGCCGCGCTCGGCATGCTCGGTTACGGTGAGTTCGATCCGCGCCAGTCGGTCACCAACCTGGACTGGACGCCGAGCATCACCGTCATCGGCGAGTCGTCGCTCACCCCCGAGGAGCTCGACCAGCTCTTCGCCGAGCAGGAAGTGCCCGACCGCTTCTCCATCGAGGAGATCGATGCCAAAGGCGTCACCAAAGAAGTTCTCTGTAAGCGTTTGCGTTCGCGCTATCTGCAGCTGACGGGAGAGTATCCGCGCCTGGACGAAGAGCGTTTCTCGCGCGTCGACCCCAAGATCGACACCCGCAGCACCCGTATGGAGCGCATGCCCGGCGGGGGAATCCGGTTCTGCTACACCGACGGCAACGGTGACGAGTTCTTCATCGACAACGCGATGATCATCGATTGCAGCGGCCAGGAAGACGCGACGAACCTGGTGCTGGCATCGCTGAACGAGCGTGAGGTTCTGAGCAGCGGCGCCATCCCGCAGCCCATTATCGACGCCACGCTGCTGAAAGAAGGAAGCGTGCTGGTGACCTCGGACTCCAGCCGCCAGCGCCGCGACGGCCGCGACGTGGAAACGATCTTCGTGGAGCGCGTGCTCAATCAGAAGGATGAAACGCGCAACGCCAGGGTACGCGTGCGCGTGCGGCACATGGACGGCAATGAGAAGGTCGGCCTCGCCGAGATCGGCCCGCTGGCAAACGAATGCACCGTGTTGTTCGGCAACAGGTCGTTCATCCTGCGGCCGGCATCGGTCAGCCGCGTGGAGGCCAGCAACATCCCGCCGCGCGTGGACCAAAACGATTCCAGCGACCCCGACGAGCCGTCCTCGCAATCGCCCTACGGCCAGGCGCTCTTGGGCGAGAGCATCTTCTTCTACGGTGCGGCCGACCGTCTGGGAATCGATGAATTCGAGGCGCAATTGTTCGGCAAGGCGTTCGCTTCGGTCGGCGAGAACGTGAAGTCGCTGTTCCGCCAGATCCTGCGGGTGCTGCGTGCGTCGCGCAGCCTGGCCCGTCGCCGCGGCCAGCAGATCGAGCGGGGCAGCGCGACCGCCATCCCGCCGGCGACCGAATTCGACACGCCCGATAGTCCGTCCATCGCCACGGGCACCCGCACTACCCAGACGGGCAGCGTGAAGCCGCGGCCGAACGTGGCCAAGAGCCAGCTCCAACCCGGCGAAGCGCCGCTGATGCTAAAGCAGATGCTCGGTTTCGCCGCCGAAGGCCTGAATTTCTCCGGCAAACAGTTGGAGATTGGAGCTGAATACGATGCGGACAGCGGGGAGATCACGTACAGCTTCCCGAGCCCCGCCGATCAGGCTGCGGCACAGGCATTGCAGATCCGGCTGGCTGAAATGTTCGGGAACGAAGCGGTACAAATGGCGATCCTGCAGTTCTGCCATAAAAAGAAGCTGCTGAAAATGAGCGCCAGCGTGCGTACGGGGCCGGGCGGCACGATCGATTATCCCAACGCCAAACTCACACTGTCGCGTCCGCAGGCCGATCCGGTACTGCTCGCGGATCTCATCGCGAAGAACCGCTCCGGCGTGGACGGTACCGATGCCTGAGGAAGTTCCGGTGACGCACCGCGCGTTCGCAGGCTTCCGTTACGGCCGGATATTCTCTACAATGCCGCCTCGCGGAGTCCTTCCGCGTATTCCCTCCTCTTATGGATCAAGGTGAAGTCATCCTCCGGTTCTCCGAACTGTCGTTCCACTACGATGTTCTGAAACCGATTCTCAAAGACGTCAGCTTCTCGGTCCGCGAGAACGCCAAATTGACCATCATGGGCCAGAACGGCGCCGGCAAAAGTACCATCTTCAAGCTGCTCATGAAGGAGGAGAAGCCGAAGTCCGGCGAGATCCACCTGAAAAAAGGCACGACCATCGGCATCGCCAAGCAGGTGATCCCGCAGTCGGATCTGCCCAAGACCGTGCGCGAGTTCTTCGAGGGCGCATTCAGCGAAAAGAAGTACGACATCGAGCGGCATATCGCCAAAGTGCTGGACGCCGTGAACCTGAAGGCCGACCTGGATAAGAAAATCAAAGATTTCTCGGGCGGCCAGAAGGCCCGCCTGTTGCTCGCGTACGCGCTCATCCAGGAACCGGACATCCTGCTGTTGGACGAGCCGACCAACAACCTGGACGCCGACGGCATCAACCACCTCACCGCGTTCCTGGTGATGTACGAGAAGACCTGCATCGTCATCTCCCACGACGCCGCGTTCTTGAACAGCTTCACGCAGGGCGTGTTGTACCTCGACGCATTCCGCCAGAGCGTGGAGCAGTTCGTGGGCGACTACTTCGACGTGGTGGAGCAGATCGCCGCCCAGATCGAGCGCGAGAACCGCCAGAACGCCCAAATGGAACGCAAAATCCAGGACCAGAAGGACAAGATCAACTTCTTCTCGCACAAAGGAGGCAAGATGCGAAAACTCGCCAGCAAGATGCGCTCCGGCGTGGAGGAGGCCGAGGAGAACATGGTCGATGTGCGCAAAGAGGACAAGACCATTCCCGCATTCAAAATCGAAGCCGAGGAGTACTCGCTGCCGTTGGTCACCATCAGTTCGGTCACGGTGATGAA
>DAORHV010000179.1:0-2761 GCA_035438175.1 Candidatus Peribacteria bacterium | reverse complement strand
CGTTGATGGTGACGCTGGTGGAACCGCCCTGGCCGATGGGCAGCACGTAGGGCAGGATGGGGATGCTGCCGAACACCAGGAACGCGGTGAATGTCATGAAGCCGTGCAGCGCCGGGAGCTCGGTCTCTTCTTTCGTCAGGCCGTGCTCTTCGCTCATCATGGTATCCACCCACATCTGGCGGTCGCTGGTGATGCGGTTCACCACCATGTCGAGTTCGGCGCCGGAGAACCCCTTGGCTTCGTAGATTTCACGGATCTCCTCGCGTTCGATTTCCGGGATTTCATCGATCTCGCGCATTTCCTCTTTTTGCAGGCGGTTGTAATTATCCTCGCGGGACTTAATGGAGAGGTAATTGCCCAAGCCCATGGATAAGCCGTCGGCCAGGACGTTTGCGTAGCCGAGAATGATGACGATGGCGGGCGACAAATGCGCGCCTGCCACGCCGGATACGACCGCGAACGTGGTGACGATGCCGTCGTTGGCACCGTACACGATGTCGTGGATGAATTCACCGAGCTTGCTTCCGTGCGGCTCGGATTTCTTGTGTTCAGCCAGTGCTTTTTTGAGTTCGGCGCGGTCCATGTGCAAAGAATACCAGAACAATGACTCAATCCGAAAACGGTACCCGGGTGGCCGGATACCGTCCGCGGTTGCATGCGTGTTATTTGGACTTCTTCGGCAGATGTTTCTTGGTGCTGAAGTTCTCTTCGTCGCGGATCTTGGCCAGGGCTTCCTTCAGTTCGGGGAGAAAGCGCAGGAGAACGTCGCGCGGCGGCTCTTTGGCGTAGTTGCCGTCCATCGTCTCGCGAATGGCCTTCTTGAGTGCCGGCGAGAAGTGGCTCTTGAGCATGGACAGGAACTTGCCCGGTGCGGAGAGGTAGATCTCCTTGATGCCCTGGGTCTGGATGGCGTTGGTCATGTGGTCGCAAACCGTGCTGGCGAACTCGCGCAGGCGGTGCTCCTCGACCGGGTTCGGATCCTCGAGCCCGCCCATGGCCGCGCCGGAGGGACTTTTGAAGCGGCCCGGCTTGTCCGAGTGGCTCGGCTCGTTGGAGTCGACGACCTCGGCGACGAGCAGGGTGTGGTTACCCACGTCGATGAACTTGCAGTGGTGGCTGTCGCACACGACGAGCAAGGTCGGCTTTTCTACGTCTGGCATGGCGTCGGGGAGACGCTGGGGTTTGTTGGTGGGCATACGGTGGCAGAGTGTAGCAAGGGTTCAGACGGGGTGCCATGGATAACTTCGGCCATCGGCGAGGGCGGAAGCCGTGGTAGAATTCATCCCTTCCCATGATGAAAGTCGCGAGTCTCATCAGCCGGCGCTACCTACCGTTATCCGAAGACACCGGCCGGCGTCTGGCGTCCGTGCCGCCGGTCCACGGCGTCATCACCGAGCTGCCCGCGTTTCTGACCGATGACGGCGTGACTCGCTTCCGCAACGAAGCGCGCATGCTGCTGCAGCACGGCCAGCGCCGCGATTTGCAGCTGGGAGGGACGCCGCGCCGTTTGCTGACCGTGAACCACGAGACGATCGTGGAACTCGGCAGGCTTATCCCCGCCCTGCTGGAATCGGAGGAGCTGCTGGAATTCCTGAGCGGACTGGCCGGCACCGCGCTGGTGCCGTACGGCGACGAATATGAATCGGCCGCGGTACTGCACCTGGAAAATGCCGGCGACACCCACGGCGGCCACGTCGACAGTTTCCGCTACGCGTTCGGCATCGCGCTGGACGTGCCGGGCAAATACGACAAAGGCGGGGTGCTGGAATACGTGCCGAACGAAGAGCACGTGCGGGCGCTGCAGACAAAAGCCTGCCGCCACCATCGCATGAACCCCGGCGACGCGTACCTCATGCACCGCACGGATAGGAACGTGCACCGCGTGTCGCCGCTGGAACAGGCCTCGTCGCGCCGCACGATGCTGAGCCTGGCGCTCTCCACACCCGACGAGCGCGACCGCCCGTCGGAATCCAGCGACGCGATGTTCAGCCCCGATCCGCTGCAGCCGTAAAGCATGCTTGCGCATGGCTTGCGTTCGCTTATACTGCCGTGGCTACCAGACGCTCTTTTCGTCATCTGCGGCCTCATCGTCTAACGGCTAGGACACTTGGTTCTCATCCAGGAAATCGGGGTTCGATTCCCCGTGGGGCTGCCACTCACTTGCGAAAACGGACCATCCGGTCCGCATTCGCGGGTTCTTTCGGCATGACCGTCACCGGTAAAAATAGCGCCGGCCCCCGATGATGACCGGCCCCTCTTTTTCCAGGGATGCGCGGAGTTCCGCCGCGCATGTCCGGACGGCATCCACGACTTTCTCCTCTTCCATCCGCTCAATCACATCGAGCGACGAAGGCTGGGTGACATGACTCTTCTCGTAGGCGCGGACTTTCTCCACGCTCGCCAGCCACTGCTCCATGGCGGCCAACGCGCTGATGAGCCTGTCGCGTTCCTTGGGCCGCCCGACAGCCAAGGCCTGTTGCGTCTGGTGCGCGATTTCCCTGTCTCTCGTCAGTTCGCGGCGCAGGTAGGCAATTTCTTCCTGCTCCCTGCGCTCCTCGTTCAGCTTCCGGGCGGCCACGCGTTTCTCGGCCGCCGATTGCCGGTACTGGCGAATGCCTTCGATACCCGCACCCACGACGAGCGTGGCGGCCACCAGGCCGGCGCCGGCCCACATGAGAAGCTTCATCCGGCTGCGCCCGGCCGCCTGCGTTTGCCCGATGACCTCGGCGGGGTCCGCGGTTTCTTTGCCCGGCACCGCCGC
>DAORHV010000178.1:0-2763 GCA_035438175.1 Candidatus Peribacteria bacterium | reverse complement strand
CACGCCAAACAGGAATGCGCGGTCGTAGCCGGCCACCAGTGCGGCCAGTTGCCCGTCACCGCCGGCAATGTGCGCGGCGGTCACCGACGCGGCTACGCTGGAGAGAATGGCCAGTCCGAGCGCGCCGCCCATCTGCTGCGAGGTGTTAATGAGCCCGGCGGCCAGTCCCGCTTCGTCTTTGGCTACGCCCGACGTGGCGGCGATCATGATCGGCATGAACGTAATGGCCAGGCCGACCGGCATGAGCATGATGCTCGGCAGGATATCCACCCAGTAATTCCCGTCGACCGTCAGGCGGACCATCCAGAGCATGCTGATGGCCACGATGACCGGACCCGCGATAAGGAACGGCTTGAATCCGTATTTGGTGACATACGGCGCGACGCGTGTGGAGAGCACTCCCAGAATCAGCGGGAACGGCAGGAAGCTTAAACCGGCGATCAGCGGCGAATAGTTGAGCACCGACTGGATGTAGAGCGAGATGAGGAAGAACATGCCGAACATGCCGGCCATGATGGGAGCCATCATGATGTTGGCGCCCATGACGTTGCGCTTGGTGAAGATGGACAGAGGCATGAGCGGGTGTTTCTGGCGTGACTCGTTCCACAGGAACAGCGCCAGCAATGCCACTGCCAGCGATCCGCTGCCGATGGTCATGCCGCTGAGCCAGCCCCAGGCCGGGGCCTGGCTGATGACATATACGAACAAGGTGAGGCCGGCGGTGACCAGCACCGCTCCCGGCAGATCCAACTCGGAGTGGTCGGCGGTGGTGTCGTGGGCGGGCAGCAGTTTGGCCATGGCGACCAGGATGCCGATGCCGATGGGAACGTTGACGAAGAAGTTCATACGCCAACCGACGTACTGCGTCAGCAATCCTCCCAGCAGCAGGCCGACCGTAGCACCGCCGGTGGAAATGGTCGTCCAGTAGCTGAGCGCCTGGTTGCGCTTCCCCCCTTCCGCGAACGTGATGAGCACGATGGACAGCGCCGCGGGCGACATGAACGCGGCCGACACTCCCTGGAACGCGCGCAGCACGATGAGCATGGCCGACGAATTGGAGAGACCGATGAGCAGCGAGAAGAACGTGAACGCGCCGAGGCCCCACATGAGGATGCGGCGGTGGCCGAACAAGTCCGACGCGCGTCCTCCCAGCAGCAGGAAGCCGCCGAACGTCAGCGCGTACGACGTCACCACCCACTGCAGGGTGCTGGCGTCGAAGTTCAGTGATTCCTTGATTGCCGGCAGCGCGACGTTCGTGATGGCGCTGTCGAGCACGACCATGAACTGGGCGACGGCGACGAGCCAAAACACGAGCCAGGCTGAAGATTTCGGACGCATGAGAAAAATATTTAAGGGCTAAAACAGTTTACTGATCCGCCGCTGGAATACAAGACGGATAGCTACGGCAGGACTTTCGCCAGCTTCGTATCGTCGGTCATCATGATGCGCGGCAATTTCATCAGGTCGTCCTTCGGCGTGGCGTTGCGCGGGTCCATGAGCGTGCCGGTAACGTAGCCGGCTTTCTGCGCGTGTTCGCGCACGGTCTTGTTGTGGGCGGTGCCCGGGTACGCCAGGTGCGTGACCGGACGGCCGGTGAGCTCCTCCAGGATGCGCTTGCTCTCGGTAAGCTCGAAATCCAGCCGCTTCGTTCCAACCGCAGTCAGCACGACGTGCGAATCCGTATGCGACTGGATATCCATGCCTTTGGCGACCAGGTCCTTCACCCGGTCGCGGTCGATGGTGGATTTATTCCCAAGCTTGTTGGTGATGATGTAATACGTGGCGGTCTGACCGTGCGACAGCAGCACCGGCAGCGCCAGGTCGTAGGCGGTGAGGTTGTTGTCATCGAACGTAATCACCACCGGCTTGGCCGGACCCGCGTCTTTGCCCTGCAAAATGGCGGCTGCGGCATCCAGGCTGACCGTCTGGTAGCCGTGATCGACGAGCCACTGCATCTGCGCCTCGAACACCTTGGGCGACACGGACATCTTCCAGCTCCACGTGCTCTTGGCATAGCCCTTGGTAGCGCGGACGTGGTGGTACACCAAAATGGGGATGCTCGGCGTCGCGGGCTTGGGAGCGGCAGCCGGAACCGCCGAAGCCGCCATGGCAACCGAGGTGCCAAGGCTGAGTAATACCGTGAGGAGGGCAAGCGAACGCTTCATCGGGCGCAGCATACGCCGAAGCGGCGTTGATTCGGCTGCGAGCGCGCCGTCTTGTCCAAGGATTTCCGGCCGCTTACAACGAGCCCAGATCCAGCTCCTCATTGGTGTGCACCTGGTTCACGAACTCTTGGTCATGGCTGATGAGGATCATGCCGCCTTCGTATTCGTTCAGCGCCTGGGCGATGACCGGGATGTGTCGGAAGTTGATGTGATTGGTCGGCTCGTCCAGAATCAGCAGACTCGGCTTCTGGAGCATGAAGCGAGCGAAGCACAGCAGTCCTTTCTGACCTTCGGACAGCGATCCGGCCTTGTTTTGCACCTTGTCGCCCGGCAGCAGGAAGCGTGCGGCGGTGGCGAAGATTTCCTGGTGGCTGGGCTTCTCCATGGCCGATTCCAAAATCTGGTACACGGTCTGGTCCATGGGCAGGCCCGAGAAATCCTGACGGTAGTAGCCCAGATTCAAGTCCGGACCGAGCACGGCACCCTTCTCTTTGCCGGACGCGATGGACTCCAGCAGCGTGGTCTTGCCGATGCCGTTGGGACCCGTGATGCGCAGGCGCGTGTGGCGGCGCACGATGAGCTCCTTCTTTTTCTTCAC
>DAORHV010000177.1:0-2772 GCA_035438175.1 Candidatus Peribacteria bacterium | reverse complement strand
GATCGACATTCTGCTCCAGTTCCTGTTCGAGGCCGTGTCGCTCACGCTCACCGGCGGCGTGGTGGGCATCCTGTGCGGCGGCGGCGTCGGCTGGCTGATGGCCAAGCTCGCCTCCGGCGCATTGGGTCCGGTGCCGTATGCGTTGTCGTTCACCGCAATCCTGATGGCCGTCGGCATGGCCGTGTTCATCGGTTTGGTGTTCGGCATCTATCCGGCCAAACGTGCCGCGAACTTAAGCCCCATGGAAGCGCTGCGTTACGAGTAAACGGCCGCGGGATACAAAAAAACCACCCTGCCCGGAGGCGAAGGTGGCTCTTTGTCGGCGTACGAAATTAGCAGTCGCAGCCGTAGACGGTCTGGCGCTTGTTCTCCTTGCAGCGCCAAGCAGCCTTCTTGACCATGTCCTCGCAAGCCTTGGCGAGAGCATCGCAGAAGTCGCCGCCGCAGCGGAGATCCATCTTCGAAAGCATTTCCTTAACGTGAGACTGGACGATCATGGTATGGGGTGGAAAAAAAGAAATAGAACGGTCGAGATTGTAGGTTGCTTGCAAACCCTATACAACCCCATTTTTGGGATCGATATTGTGAGTATAGGCCGCTTGTCGTACAATCCTGCGACTTTGGGCTTTTCGCATATTTTCGCCATTCTCGGCGCATGTCTGGCAAAGTTGGCATCGTCCGCCGACGACGTCGTTTGGCTGTTGCCGTTTGTCTCCGGGGCACGCCGTTCGTCAGGCATCCGGTCCGCGGTGTTGTACGTCGCCACGCTCGAATTCGTCGTACTGCTGTCGTGGATCATCGCGCTGGCCGGCGGCGGAGCGCTGCGGTTATGGTTGCCGGCGGCGCAGGCGGAAGAAGCGCTGCAGTACGCCTCGGCGATCCTGCTGGCCTGCTACGCCCTCTTCCTGTGGAGCCGCGGCCCAGTTAATCCTGAGCACCCCGCCCGCGCGTCAGTGGTCATCATCTCGTTCCTGGGCAGTCTGGATGAACTGAGTTACTTCCCGGGCCTGCAATGGAGCGGTCTGTTTTCGCCGCTCGAATTGGCGGCAGGCACCGCGCTGGCGGGAGCGGCGGTCGTCGGCATCTGTTTGGGTGCGGGCGGCTTGAAAGGCGTCAGCCGGCGCCTGGAGGCGATTCCGCTCTGGCTGATCGTGGCCGTCTTCGCAGGCTTCTCCTTTGCGCAGGCCGTTCTGTGACGCGAAACCATTGAACGCCGGGCGCAAACACCATAGAATCCGCTGGCTACAAATCCGTTCTTTTCCGCGCAGAGACCATTCGTGGGTCGGTACCGAAGCAGTCAAACGGGCCTGACTGTAAATCAGGTGGCTATGCCTTCGTGGGTGCAATTCCCACCCGGCCCACCACGAAATGATTGCGCGGAGCATGCGGAGCGTTATAGTTGACCCCTATGGGTGGTTACCGGCCTCTTTCGGCAAGCGACGCACACGATGCGACGGACCCCAACGATGTGGCCGAAGCCGCCGAAAGCGCGGTGGAATTGGATGATGTCCGCGCCGATCTGCTGCGCGAGGTCGCGATGATCCGCCAGCTGCTGGCGGACGATCCGGAAGGAACGCTGATTCCGGTGGATTACTCGGCACGGATGCGCATCCTGGCGCTGGCCGACGAACGGCGCGACATGACGGCCTAGCGCAATGCCCCGAAGCCGAGCAGAATCCGGCACAGCATGGCCGCTCCAGCACATCACCGACTTCCCATGCTGGACGCGTTGCGCGGCTACGCCGTGATCGCGGTGATTTTGACGCACGTCCTGTACCCCGTGGTGCACGAAGCGCGGACCGCAGCGCATCTCGCGGCACTGAGCATTTCGCCGTACACGCTGGTGCGCAACGGATCCTTCGCAGTGCAGCTGTTTTTCCTGATTTCCGGGTTCGTGCTGTACCTGCCCTACGCCCAGCGGCGCCGGACCATGACCTCCGTCCGCGGCGCGCTGCGGTTTCTGGTCCATCGCGCCCGCCGGCTCTTGCCGCTGTTTTTCGTGTCATTCCTGTTCCCCATGTTCCTGTTCTTCGACGGCCAGCCGTGGGAACAGCGCGTGCACGACCTGACGGCACTCTTCACGTTCACGTTCCCGTTTTTCAGCGATACGTTCCTGCCGCGCTACAACTTCCCGCTGTGGTCGCTGGGCATCGAAATCTGGCTGTCCCTGTTGCTGCCGCTCATTATCGTGTGGGTGCGGCGTGCCGGGATCCGCGTACCGCTGCTGGCGCTGGTGACCGTGTCGTTGGCCTGGCGGCTGGTGGCGGCGGTGTACGCCGGCGCAGCGCCCAGCTATTTCCTGATGAGCAACATTCCGTCGCAGCTGGATTCGTTCATGTTCGGCATCGTGCTGGCGCAGGTCCATGCGCGTCCCGCCTCGCGTCCGCACGGCGCGTTTTTCGCGTTGTCGGGTGCGGCGGTCACGCTGCTCGGCATCGCGCTGAATGAATCGACCGTGCTGGGCTCGCTGCCGTTCGCGGTCATGGCCATTGCATACCTGTTGACCAATTGCGGCCTGGCGCTGCTGGTACACGGCCTGCTTTCCCTGAAGCCGTCCCCGGCGTTGTCGGCAATCGCCAACGCGCCCGCCCGCCAGCTGGGGATGATGTGCTATTCGCTGTACGTGTGGCATGTTCCGGTGCTGGCGGCGCTCGGCGGAGGCATCACGGGACCGTTTCCCCATGCATGGCCGCAGTTCATGGCCGGATTACTTCTCGTGTCGGTCATCAGCTACCGCTTTGTGGAATTCGCCCATGTCGCCGACGCGCGGAC
>DAORHV010000176.1:0-2799 GCA_035438175.1 Candidatus Peribacteria bacterium | reverse complement strand
CCGATGAGGCGCTGCACGGAGAACTTCTCCATGTACTCGGACATGTCGATGCGGATCATGGCGCGGTCGTCGGCGAACAAATAATCGGCCAGTGCTTTGGCCAGCTCCGTTTTGCCGACGCCGGTCGGTCCCATGAAAATAAAGCTGCCGATGGGGCGGTTCTCGTCGCCGATGCCCGAGCGCGAGCGGCGCACGGCATTGCTGACGGCGGTCACCGCTTCGTCCTGGCCGACCACGCGCTTGTGGAGTTCTTCCTCCAGTTTCTTCAGTTTCTGCGTTTCACTCTCCAGCATGCGTGTGACCGGGATGCCGGTCCAGCGGCTGACGACCTTGGCGATGTCCTCGGACGTCACCTCCTCCTTCAGCAGCGTGGAACCGTCGGCGGCCTTCTCCAGCGCCTTCTCCACTTTCTTCAGCTCGGCTTCCAGCTGCGGCAGTTCGCCGTGCTTGATGCCGGCCGCACGCTCGAAGTCGCCGGCGCGTTCGGCCTTCTCCTGTTCCATCTTCAGCTTGTCGATCTTCGTCTTCACCTCCTTCAGTTTGTTGTGCGACTGCTTCTCGGCCTTCCAGCGCCCGTCGATGCCGCGGATCTTCTCCTGCATGTCGGCGATCTGCTTCTCGATGGTCTTCAGGCGCGTCTTGCTGTCGGCGTCCTTCTCCTTCTTCAGCGCGGCCTGCTCGATCTGCAGATTGCGCATCTTGCGCTCCAGCTGGTCCAGCTCGGTGGGCTTGCTCTCCACTTCCAGTTTCAGGCCGCTGGTGGCTTCGTCGACCAGGTCGATTGCCTTGTCGGGCAGGAAGCGGTCGGTGATGTACCGCTGACTGAGTTCCACCGCCGCCACGAGCGCCTCGTCGCGGATGCGCACGCCGTGGTGCACTTCGTATTTCTCTTTGATTCCGCGCAGGATCGACAGCGTGTCCTCGGACGTCGGCTCGAACACGGGCACCGGCTGGAAGCGGCGCTCCAGGGCGGGATCCTTCTCGATGTGCTGGCGGTATTCCTTCACCGTCGTCGCGCCGATGGCGTGCAGCTGGCCGCGGGCCAATGCCGGCTTCAGCAGGTTGCCGGCGTCGGTGGAGCCTTCGGCCGAACCGGCGCCCACGATGGTGTGCATTTCATCAATGAACAAGATCACCGATCCGGCTGCCTCGCCGATTTCTTTCAAGAGCGCCTTCAGGCGGTCTTCGAATTCACCGCGGAACTTGGTGCCGGCGATCAGCGCGCCCAAATCCAAACTGAGCACGCGCTTGTTCTTCAGGCTGTCGGGGACGTCGCCCTGCACGATGCGCTGGGCCAGGCCTTCCACGATGGCGGTCTTGCCGGTGCCCGGTTCGCCCACCAGCACCGGGTTGTTCTTGGTGCGGCGCGACAGGATCTGCATGGTGCGGCGGATTTCCTCGTCGCGCCCGATGACGGGATCCAGCTTTCCTTCACGCGCCAGGGCCGTGAAGTCCACGGTGTATTTTGCCAGCGCCTGCAGTTTGGCTTCGGGGTTTTGGTCGGTCACGCGATGGGGGCCACGGATGCGCTTCAGCGTAGCAAGCAGCGCGGCCTCGTTCACGTCAAAGGACCGCAAAACGTCCTTGGCGTCACCCTCGGTTTTGGCCAGTGCGACGAGCAGGTGTTCCAGCGAGACGTATTGGTCGCCGAGTGATTTCATCTGCTTGTCGGCTTCGGCCGTCACGGCCTGGAAGCGCTGGTCGGCGGCAAGCTGGCCGCCCGAGACGGTCGGCAGTTTGCCGAGCGCTTCGTCCACGGCGGCATCGAGTTTCACCAGGTCGACGTTCTGCTCCTTCAGCAGCTGACGGGGGAGCCCGTCGGTTTGGGTCAGCACGCCTTTCAAAATATGCAGCGGCGTCAGCACGCCATGCGAGCGTTCGGTTGCGGCGGATTGCGCGGCGAGAATCGCCTGCTGGGCCAGTTCGGTGTAGCGGGAGAAGTCCATAGGAAAGCCGTAAAAGCTAGAAAATTAGCACTCTCTAGTATACGAGTGCCAATGCGGTCCGGTCAAGGTTTTCTGCTACCATCCGTTCATGCAACAGCGCAGCGTTTCCATTCATATCACCGGAACGGTCCAGGGCGTCTTCTTCCGCCACAACACCCAGATGCGCGCCGATGAGTTGGGCGTGAAGGGCTTCGTGCGCAACGAGCCCGATGGCTCGGTGTTCATTGCGGCAGAGGGCGAAGCCTCGCACGTGAAGCTGTTCATTGAATGGTGCAAACGCGGACCGGAAGCGGCGGTGGTCGAGGGCGTGGAAGTGCGCGACGCGGACTTCGCCGGCTACAGCTCGTTCGATGTCCGGAGGTAGTAGTCAAAATAGTAAAATTATGGTATAATAATTCATATGGGTATCTTCAGCTTCAACTTCGGCAACAAGCAGGCTTCTTCGCCCGCTCCTTCCCAGACGCAGCCGCCCGCGCAGCAGACGCAATCCGCTCCGCAGCGCACGGCTCCGGCCCAAACTCCGGCTCCGGCCAAGCAGGTGACGGTGCAGGTCGTCTCCGAGCCGGTGAAGCCGGTGGAGGAGAAATTCATGCGCCGCCTGATGTTCCGCCCGTCTTCCACGGACCCGGCCAAGCTGGAATCGTTTTTCAAGGAGGTCATCCGCCGCGCCAACGGGGAGTGGCACCACATCCCGGGCCGCATCGGGCTCTCGAACGATCACAAGCAGTTGTATATTGAAGTGAAGGCCACGCGCGCCGAACTCACCAAAATCAAAGAATTCTGCCGGACGGGTTACGCCGGAATCCAGGCGTACCCGGCCGACCTGCCTGAAAAGCCGGTCAGCCTCGTCGGC
>DAORHV010000175.1:0-2817 GCA_035438175.1 Candidatus Peribacteria bacterium | reverse complement strand
GTGCGCAAACGCGCACAGGGGGGAAATCAACATCCAGACTGATGCCGATGCGAACGCGATGCGCTTCATATTTTTTTGCGGCGATGGGGAATCCAGATATGCGTCCAGCCGATGAGCCCGAAGAATAGCGCCGCAACGGTCATGGTGATCCGCCTCGATGTGAAGATCTGGGGTTCGGGCGTGACCGCAAGCGCGAACGTCTGCTCGGCGGCCAAGGTCGAACCCGACAGGAACCGCAGCCGAAGATCGTGAGGACCAGCGCGTTTGAGCGCGAAGCTGACGTACGACATGGTGTCATGGCTGGCTTTCACGGTCTGCGTAAACGGTTCTTCGCCGCCGCCGGTGCGCTCCACACGCACTTCTATGCTGTCGTACGGTGCCAGCCGCCACTTGAACGTCTGCGGCTGCTCGATGAGCGCGAACGTGCAGAATGTTTCTTGTCCGGGGGCGATGACCGGCTGGTCGCAGCCGGCGTCGATCAGGCGGCCTTCGCCGGCTGGAACCTCGAAGCTCTGTCCGGTCAGATGCGCGTATGCCTTGTCCGCCGCCGGCAATCCGGCCAGCAGGAGGAATGCCGCAACAAGACGTGCAGTGCGCATGCGTGAAACGAGTCTACAGGCGAAGCGCCGCGGGTGGGATTACATCTTCTTCCGCATGCCGACACCGCTGGCGCCCAGCGCTACGACTGCCAGCGCGATGGCGACGATGGCCATGGGGTCATGGCCGCCTTTCTTCTGCAGATCGTAGATGCTCATCGACGGCTCGGGGAAACCCAGGTCCGTCTTGGCCATCGGGCAGCCGAACGCACCCTTCTTCAAGATGCGCGTCACACTGTCGGTCAGCTTCAGCGCGGTCGTGTCCTCGGCGGTGGCCGGGTGACCGGCCGGGTTGCACGTGAACGACACGTCCACCGCGTTGCCGCCGAGCGTGCCGTAAATGCGGTACGTGAGCGTGGTGGCGACGGTCGGGATGAACACGGCCTTGTATCCGCCCGGAGTGCCGTACTGCGCCTGCAGAGGCATATCCTTCTTCTTTTCACCGGCGGTGATTTCCACTTTCAGCGTTTTCTCCAGGCCTTCGACCGGCATGCCGGCATCGTGGTCATCGCCGTCGCCGTCGTCATGCGCGGCTTCCTCGTGGTGGTCGGTATCGGCATGTTCACCAAGTACGGAAACACTCAGCTCCACACCCGACTTGTCGTCCACGAGCATCGGCTCGCCGATGGATCCGACGATGAACTGGTAGGTTTTTCCGGCGATCTGGAACTGTTGGGTTTCATGGGCGAACGCGGCCAGCGGTGCGCAGAGCAGCGCGGCGGCGGACAAGGTGGTGAGGATGCGGGACGGACGCATGAGGGGGTGGGGAATGTTGTGCCTCATGGTAGCGGCTCCTTCATGATATGCAACGGCCGTAGTCAGCGCGAATCCGCCGCGCTAGACTGCCGTCCTTTTTATGGACACGATTCATTCCCACCGAGACGCATTGCCCGTCCTGAGCGAGTCGCAGCGCGAGCTGCGCGAGCGCATCGAGTGCAACGATCCGTCGGTCTCGGCAGCCGAATACGATGCGTTCGTCCTGTCGCGCGGACGCGACGATATCGCCTGCGCCGTGCGCGACGTACTGGCTGGATTGCGTCCGGCCCTGCACGTCGAACGCGTGCTGGAAGTGGCTATGGGTACCGGCATCGGCACCCGTCGGTTGCGCGAGTTGCCAGGTGTGGCAGTGCATGGCATCGATCTGCGTGCGGATTGGATGCGTTTTGCGGTCGAGCACGGGCGCATCGCGGAAGGCCGGGCGGTGTGCGCAAGTTTCGACGCGTTGCCGTTCCCGCCTGCGTCGTTCGACCTCTATACCGGACTGGCATTCCTGAACCACCGCCATGACCCTGCGGCGTTTTATCGCGAAGCACATCGTGTCCTGGCTGAAGATGGCTCGTTGTTCCTGCCATGGGTGAAGCCGAAACCCGGATCCATCGAGCGCGAAGCCTCGCTCATGGAAGAGCACGCCTTCCACGTTACGCGGCGGGAAGCTTGGTACCTGCTCGCGCACAAAGCCTGATTAGGCGTTGGCGCGCGGGATGTCCATGGGTGTGCCGGGAGCCGGAGCGGGCGGCGTCTCGGCCGAAATGCTCTCGGCCTTGATGAACGCGATGGGCATGTCGCTTTGTTCCACGGCGGGAGCCGGCTTGGACTGCTCGGCCGGCAGGATGGGTTTGGATTCGGTCACGACCGGAGCCGGAGATGGTGCAGGAGCAGGAGCGGCCGGTTTGTTCTGCGGTTGCGACTGCTGCTGTTTCGGCGGATTCGGCTTGGTTCCTTTGGGCTGGTTGCCGCCGCCTTTTTGCTGCTGTTGCTGCTGCGGCTGCTTGGGCTTCGGCGGATTCGGCTTGGTTCCTTTTGGCTGGTTGCCGCCGCCCTTGGGCTGATTTTGCTTCGGCTGATTGCCACCCTTCTGCTGTTGGTTTTGCTGGGGCTTGGGCGGATTCTGCTGCTGCTTGGGCTTGGCTTCGGCCGGGGCGGGCGCCGTAACTGCGGGAGCAACGGGTGCCGGAGCCGCAACAGGCGCGGGGGCCGGAGCAGGTGCAGGAACAGCCTCGGGAGCGGGTGCCGGAGCGGGAGTCACCGGAGCCGGCGGTGCGGCGGGTTCGGGCGTGGTGACAGCCGGTTTCTCGGAAGCGGCCTTCAGCCAGTCCGGAACCGGAGTCGTATCACCGGCCAACGGGGCGGGCTCGGCCGGCTTTGCTTCGGCGGCGGGTGCCGGAGTCGATGCACCCTTCAGCCAATCCGGAACCGGAGCGGTCTCGCCGGTCAGCGGTGC
>DAORHV010000174.1:0-2827 GCA_035438175.1 Candidatus Peribacteria bacterium | reverse complement strand
CACATCAACCTCACCGAAGGTTCGCCCATCAGCAACGACGCCGACATCGCCACGCTGCTCACCACCGACGGGTATTTCCTGGGCCGCGAGACGCTGCACCGCATGCTGGGAGAAGGCGAGATCGACAAGTTCCATATCGAGCGCGAACTGCGCAGCCAGTTCGAATGGTTCATGGAGCAGTACGGCCAGCCGACGCACGTCGACGGACACCATCACATCCACGTGCACCCGTTCATCGCGCCCATCCTGGTCACGCTGCTCGACCGCTACGGCATTTCGTTCGTGCGCATCCCGAGCGAACCGGTGCCGCCGTTCGGATTCGAGATCGACGAACCGCAGATCAAGAAAATCCTCGCCATCAACAAGCAGGCCGACGCCGCGAAGGCCTTGTTCGCCGGGCACGGCGTGAAGACCACCGATCATTTCCGCGGTCTGGCGCTGTGCGGCCATGCGTCCAACCGTAACCTGCGCCACATCCTCAGCCGTCTGCCCGAAGGCGTCACCGAACTCATGGTCCATCCCGGCAGCCAGAACCCCGCCGGCGACGCGTTCGAAACCGATCCGCAGCGCGTGACCGAATTCAACATGGTCATGAACCCCGAACTGACGACCGAGTTCGCCGAGCGGAAGATCACGCTGTGTTCATACGCCGATCTCTACTAGAACTTCGCCACGATGAACTGGTCGATAGGGCGGAAGCCGAGCTTTTCGTAGACCGCCAGCGCCGGCGTGTTGTCGTTCTTGCAGAAGAGGATGACGTGCTTGTTCTTGGCGAGGTAATCGCGGCTGACGGCGCTGATGACCTGCTTGGCGAAGCCGCGTTCGCGGTAGTCCGGGTGCGTGGCCACGCCGCCGATCTGCGCGTACTTCCCGGACCAGCCGTGCACGTTCGCGCACGAGACCAGTTTGCCGTCCTTGTGCAGCAGGTACTCGGTTTCGGGGTAAATCCGGCTGCGTTCGCGGTCGGTGATTTCTTCCGTCAGGTCCTCGCCCTCGGCCAGGCGGCGCAGCATGATGATGTCATCCACGTCTTTCGGCGTGCCTTTCCGTACGCCCGGCTCCGGATGATCGGTGAACGATTTCTTGGTGAGCAGGAAGACGGTTTCCTCGCGCAGTTCCTTGGGTGTGTAACCGTAGCGGCGCATGCGCGCGATGGTCGGCAGCGCGTAGCGGGCGAACATGGGCACCCACTCGATGCGGCAACCTTGGTCCACGAAGTGGTCGACCATCTCGGCCAGCGCGCGGTTGTTCTCGGCGTGCAACACGAGGCTGCCGAACTTCTTGAAGAACGCGCCCAGTCCGATCATCTGCACGTCGCGGTAGGCGCCGGCGAACAGGATGTCCTTGAACGGATCGCCTTTGCGTTGGAACGCGCCGATAACGAACAGGTTCTCCTGCTCCTTTTTTCCGGCGTAGCGCAGGATCATCGGACGGTGTTTGGGGGCGAAGATGCGGGCCATCGGCCGTATGGTACAGGGGATTGGCGGTTTCGGGTGGAGATCGTTTACACTGAAAGGTGCCGTGAAGGTGGCATCGTTCCTCAAAGGCTTCGTCGCGGCTTCGGCCGTGTTCCTGCTCGGTGAGTACGCGTGGCACCACGTCTTGCTCGCGGGTTTCTACGCGCCGCGGCTGGCGGCAGTGGCCGGTGTAGCGCCCGCGACGGGGCAAGTGCCCGCGTCGTTGCTGCCGTTCATCATCGGCGCCCAGTTACTCGGCGCCGCGGCGTCATCGTATTTCGTGCTGCGCACCTCGCGTTCGTTCAAAGAGGCGGCCATGAATGGCGCGATCATCGGTCTGCTTATGGTCGCCGCGGTGAACTTCGTCAATCACAGCCTGCTGGCCAGCTGGGATCTGGCGCTCACGCTGGTGGATACCGGCTGGGGCATCCTGCTCGGCGGGCTGGGGGGTATGGCGGTGCACGGGGCGGCCGGACGGGCCTGAGGCGCTTACTCGTCCTGACCCACGCCGAGCGTGATGGTCGTGCGTCCGTCGCCTCCGGCGATCATGGCCGACATGGTGCGGGTGTCTTTGGTGGCCGCGATCATGGTGGAGCTGGCGATCTGCGAGTTGGCTGAAATCGTCCAGCCCTGCTTCTTCAGTTCGTCGGCATAGTAGGAGGCGACCGTGTCGACATCGTCGGTGCTCATCAGGACCAGCGCGTATCCCGTGCTTCCGTTGTTTTTGTTCATGGAAGCCGAGTACTGGACTTCGGATTTCGGGTAGACCGGCGCGTCGGCGGGCCAGTCCTTGGGCATGGTCTGTCCGGTGGCGAACGTGCCCTCGTCGGTTTTTACCTGCATGGTGCCGTCGCGTACCTTCACGTCGGCCTTGTCGCCGGCGGCTTTCTCCATCATGTTCTCGACCATCGACTCGCTCACGCGCTGCGTGACCATTTTCATCATCGCGTTCACGCCGTATCCGAGCAGCAGCAGGATTCCCACGACCACGGCGATCATGATCCAAGGACGGTTCTTACGCGTGGCGGGCTGGTTCATCGGAGGGGGTGAGGAAAAAGGCGTCGTTAGTATGTCCGTTGCGGGGAGTGAACGCAAAGCCGCGCTGCGTACTTGCGCGGAAAGCCGCACCCGGACAGACTGTCTCCAATCCGCATGCGCCGCCTCCTTGCCTCCGGCTGGTTCCCCGTCCTCACCATGCTGGTGCTGGCGGCCGCCACCGCTTTGTCGTACGCGTTCGTACTGAAGCCCGCCGGAACCGACATCGGCAATGACCAGATCCTGGCCATCGCCAAGATCGCCGGCTTTGCCATCGGTCCGGTTGCCGCATTGTTGTCGCTGCTGCTCGCGTTCATTCTCAACGGCATCCGCCG
>DAORHV010000173.1:0-2832 GCA_035438175.1 Candidatus Peribacteria bacterium | reverse complement strand
CTGTATTTCCGGTTTTGCTGTGCTAGACTCTTTGCCGCCCGACAGATCGTCGGAGTCTTCCCCCTTTGTATGCGTTTTAACAAAAGAATTGCAACGAGCGGTCCCGCCGGCGGAACCCCCGAAGGTATCGAGAAGCTTGCAGACCTCGGCGCCAACGTGTGCCGCCTGAACTTCTCCCACGGCTCGCATGAGTCTCACGGAAAGGTCATCAAGATGATCAAAGACATCAACAAGAAAGGAAAGCACTCGCTCGGCATCCTGCTGGACGTCCGCGGTTCGGGCATCCGCACCGGCGACGTGAAGGAGAAGATCAACGTGAAGGAAGGCGACCTCATCATCTTCACCCCGAAGATCACGGGTAAGGAAAAGCACATCACCCTCGAACTGAACTACGACAAGTTCGCGCACGACGTGAAGAACGCCGACACCATCATCATCGACAACGGAGCCATGGAGCTCGACGTCGTGAAGATCGAAGGCAAGAACGTGATCGCCAAGGCCCGTGAGGCCGGCACGATCGGTTCCCGCCGCCACGTGAACATCCCGGGCGCCTACGTCAGCCTGCCGTCCTTCACCGACAAAGACTGGGAGGACATCGAGTTCGGCATCCAGCAGGGCGTCGACTTCTTCGCCACGTCGTTCATCCGCACCGCCGAGGACGTGAAGGAGGTCCGCGACTTCATCAAGAAGCGCAAGGCCGACACGCAGATCATCGCCAAAATCGAGACTCCGCAGTCCGTCGAGAACATTGAAGCCATCGTCGACGCCTCCGACGGCATCATGGTCGCCCGCGGCGACCTCGGTTGTGAGATCCCGTTCGAGGATGTTCCGCGCGTGCAGAACGAAATCGTCCGTTTGTGCCGCGAGAAGGGCAAGTTCGTCATCGTCGCCACCCACATGTTGGAGAGCATGATCACGAACCGCGCTCCGACCCGCGCCGAGGTGACCGACGTCGCCTACGCCTCCATGATCCAGGCCGACTGCACGATGCTCTCCGGCGAGACCGCCGGCGGCATGTACCCGTACAAGTCTCTGGCCGCCATGGCCCAGATCCTGAAGGCCAACGAGACCCAGGTCGATCCGATGGAATCCATGCTCATGTCCGCCGAGTGCGGCGAGACGACCGACATGGACGAACGCCCGCGCCGCGAGGAGTCGCTGGCCGCCAGCGTGCTGGCCTACAGTCTCCAGGCCCAGGCCATCATCGTCATCACCAAGAGCGGCTTCACCGCCAAGGCCGTCAGCAACTGCCGCCCGCTGATCCCCATTTACGCCTTCACCGACACCGAGAGCGTGCAGCGCAAGCTGGCTCCGGTCTGGGGCGTGTCCGCGCACACCACCGAGCTGCGCGACAACCCGGAGACGACCGTGAAGAACGCCATCGCCATGGTCCGCAAGTTGGGCGGCGTGAAGAAGGGCGACCGCTTCGTGGTCATCTCGGACATCGCCACCGGCGACGACCGCGCCACCACCATCCAGATCCGCGTGGCTGCCTAAGCATCGATTCTCAGACCAACCCGGGTGCGCGTAAGCGGCCCGGGTTTTTTAGTGCACGCCAAAACCGCGGCCTCGTCCGGAGAACGTACTTACTCGGCCTTGCCCGGCTCCAAAGCCTGGGCGATGGACACGTCGCTCGTCACGTACTTGGGGCGCATAGCCTTTGTCATGGCCTGGATCTTGGAATCCGACTGCATGATGGAGAGCGACTGTGCCTTGGCGATCTCCATGTTCAGGATCTCCTCCTGCAGCAAAAGCTGATTGCGCACGTGCTCAAGCGAACGCAGGCGGTATCCCTTGGTGGCGTTGAGGTTGTGATGGAACAAAATCAGCAACGCCAGCACGATGATAAGCGTACCGATCGTGAACAACAGCAGCATGGTGCTGCCGGTGACGAGGCGGCCCAGCGAGCTGCGCCGGATGATTGCTCCCGGCGAAGGGATGGACTGTGCGGTTGTTGAAAGAGTCGCAGACATGGACAAATCAGGCGGAAGTATACAACGGCGCGCGGACGATTGCACGTAATCTGGCCGAACGTGAACGCGGGTTTTCACGGATCTCCTCCTGGGTCGGTACGATGCCGCCGCGCGCGAGCAAATCGAAAGCGGCCGGCTGCGCCACCGCGCCCGTCAGCGCGTCTTTCACCGGCGTCGCAAGGTCTCGGAAACGGCGTTTCACCATGCGGTCTTCCAGCGAGTGGTAGCTCAGCACCGCGAAGCGCCCGCCCGGCGCCAGTAACTGCGGTGCGACCTCCAGCAAGTGCTCCAGTGCGTCGAGTTCGCCGTTCACTGCGATGCGCAGCGCTTGGAACACCTGCGGCAGCACGCCCGGCGCTTTGTATCCGAAGCGTTCGTTGACGATGGCCACCAGCTGTCCGGTGAGCAGGATCGGGTCGGCGTCGCGCTGCTTCACGATGGCCGTAGCCAAGCCCATGGCATGCGGCACCTCGCCGAAATCCTGCAGCAGATCTGCCAATTTGTTAGCCGGCAAATCCTGCAGCAAATCCGCCGCGGTGCGCCCGCGTGATTTGTCGTAACGCATGTCGAGCGGCGCCGCTTCGGCACGGAACGTAAAACCGCGCTCGGGCTGGTCCAAGTGCGGCGAGCTTAAACCCAGGTCGGCGAAGATGGCATCGAACTCGCGCGCGTCCTCGGGCAGGCACTCCGGCAACTGCCGGAAGTTGGCATGAACCGCACTGAAGCCCTTGGTCCGGCCGATGCGCTTGGTGGCTTCCTCCAGGTTGGTGGCGTCGGCGTCCACAATGGTCAGTGTGCCCTTGGCACCGATGCGCTTGGAAAATTCGATGCTGTGTCCTCCCAAGCCGGCCGTCACGTC
>DAORHV010000172.1:0-2920 GCA_035438175.1 Candidatus Peribacteria bacterium | reverse complement strand
ATCGGCAATCAGCTTTTCGGCCGCGAAGCTCTTGCTCCACTGGTGGTTGATCTCGCGGTCCAGGAACCGGACGTTGCCGTAATCGGCGCTGCCTTCGTTGCTCATGACCACCGCGTCGTAGCCGTACAGCAGCGCGATGACGATGGAGAGGATGGACAGGTACGCGGTGATGGGCACGTGGCCGTTCAGGGCGCCCTGCTTGTTCAGTTCGAACAGGGCGGGGGACAGCGTGCGCTTCACGGTCATCATCGGCAGGCCGGAGATGTGGGCGACTTCGTCGATGATGGGATGCGGTTCCATGCGCAGCAGCGTGCAGCGCGCGCCGGATTTCTTCAGCAGTTCCAGCGTGACGATGGAATCTTTGCCGCCGCCGACGGGCACCAGCAGGCGCTTCTCCGGGCGGTTGGGCACGTTGCGGCGCTTCCAGTTGATGGGCTTGCTGACCATGCCTTCCGGGAACGGGAAGCGGATGAGCGAACGGAAATCGATGTTGTTTTTGAAAAAGAACTCGCCCAGGCCGTTTTCGTACACGCTCATCCAGAACTGGGCCTGGCGCTTGTTGAGTTCGCCGGAGCGGACTTTTATCTCGCGCGGGCAGCACGTCTTGTAGTAGCTGATGCCGCCGATGAGGTGCATGGCGAACAGCACGGCATCCAGCTCGTGGGTGTCCAGAGCGGCTTCATCCAGGCCTTCTTTGGGCAGCTGGATGGTCTCGGTGAACGTCTCACGCCCATCGAGCGAGTACTCGAGGATGATCCGGCAGGTGTTGCGGTTGAATTCGTAGCGCTCGAAGATGAAGGTCGAGTATTTTTCCATTGCCGGGGCAGTATAGCGTACTTTCCTTTGATAGACGCTCTTTCAGGCTGTACCCTTTGTCCCGTGCCGGAGTGGCGGAATTGGTAGACGCGCACGACTCAAAATCGTGTACCGCAAGGTGTGAGGGTTCGAGTCCCTCCCCCGGCACCAGAGACATACCTGATCCTCTAGAATAGATCCTTCATCACGTTCCCGTTCTTGAATGTCGCCGTGAAGGGGCCTTCGTTTTCGATGACACGAACATAGATATCAACGAGCTTGCTTTCGCCCACTGCGATGTACGGCCCGTTCGTGGTGCCGCGGGTTACCAGCATCAATGACGGAAGCGAGGAGAATCCTTCGGAGGAGGCAACTCGCACGTATTTCTGGTAGTGAATCGGATAGCCTTCATACTCACCGTCGACGATGCGGTTCAGTAACGCAGAGAAGACGACGTAGACTTCGCCTGTCTTCAGCGGATCCGAATCATACGATCCGTACGGAAGTCCGTGTTCCTTCCGGACAGACGTAATGACTACCTCTGTGTCAGTATCGTCGAATGCTTCGCGCAGCGGAGTCGCTCCGCGTTTCAATGTTACGCTCGGATAGGCTTGATTTGCAGGCTGGCTGGTCGAGGATTTCTCCGGCGAACCCGAATGCATTGGAGATGAGGGGTGCGATTGGTCCGTGCTGGAAAGCAGTACAATGATGGAGGCGATGCCAGCCGCCCCGATAAGCGAAGCGTAGCCAATGCGCCCCAGTACATTCGTTTCTTTTGTGTTTTTCATATATGTTATTATAACAAATTTTTTATTTTAAATCAAATTATGGACTGCAGTGGGAGACATCTGATAGGGATCGGGATTCCAGCGCGGCAGTCGCTGGTATGCTTTCATCCCATGGGTGTCCCGGACTTCGAGTATCTTTATCGCATCCGGCACCAGCCGGCCCCGATGCGCCTTCTGCGTGAGCCCAAGTTCCTGGCCGCCCAGGATCTGTTCTTCTCGGTGGTCGAAAAGCTCGGCGGCAGCGTGGACTTCGACGTGGCCGACATGCGCGAGGTGCATGCGGTGGCCGCGCTCGGCGACGTGAAGGGGCTCCGGGTCTTGGACGTGGGCTGCGGCTCGACGGGGGCATACGTTCTGGAGGACACCTTCCGCGACCGCTACCCGCCGTTCTTGGCCGAAATGCTGGCCGCCAAAGGCGCACTGGTCACCGGTACCGACATCCGGCCGAATCCGGGTGCCGGGTACGAACACCTGGTGCTGGATTCCGCCAAGCCGGACTGGGTGAAAGCACTGACGCCGCCGTACGACATCGTGGCGTGCCTGAGCGTGTTCAACGCGCCCGGCAGTCCGTTCGAACACGATGCGGCGCTGTGCGATACGTTGCTGAAGCAAATGCGTTCGCTTGTTGCGGATGGGGGACTGCTCATCGTCACGTTGCGAGACGATCAATCGTCTGACCAGAAGCGCATGAGGACATATGCCCAAGAGCATGGCCTTGCGGTACTGCACTGCGATAAGAATTGCGGGTGGATGACTCTTGCGTAAATGGCGCACGATTCTAATCCGTCGCCGATGATCGATCGGATCGTTTTCTTGCGTTTCAACATTCTTTCATTATTCTCGCAAGCGTGACCTTTCAGAACACCGGCAAGATTTTTTGCTGAGACAGGCGATGTGCTCATGGTTGTGAGTAGGTTGCCTGTCTCACACCAAAGACGGGCTCATGCCCCAGAGTTTGGGGTACTGTTCGAGGTAGGGTTCGATGCAAGAGATGGTTTTGGCTATCTGGCTTCAGCTCCTCAGTGAGTTGAGTGACCAGGATTTCCTGACCTGCGGTTACAGCTGCAAGGTCCCTGTGATGAAAGCCGCCTTGTTGCGGCACGCCATTGAAAATCGTGCGCTGACGCACGACCAGCTTGCATGGCTGGCTCAAATGCCCATCCAGTCCGTTGCGGAACATGCTTTGGCGGCGCTGGCCGGAAAAGACGATCTCTCGGCGCAGCATCTGTTTTTGCTTGCCTGTTCCGGCACGAAGCACAGCGGCGTTGCGGCGGAGAAGCTGTTGGCGCATCCCGGCGTCTACGCCTACCACGCGGAGCACATGGTGCTGTACTTCG
>DAORHV010000171.1:0-2945 GCA_035438175.1 Candidatus Peribacteria bacterium | reverse complement strand
GCATCGAGCATCTGGACAAAGCCATCGTCATCGACCAGTCGCCCATCGGCCGTACGCCGCGAAGCAACCCGGCCACCTACACCGGCGTGTTCACCGAGGTGCGCGACGTGTTCGCATCTACGCCCGAAGCCAAGACCCGCGGCTACAAGCCGGGCCGCTTCTCGTTCAACGTCTCCGGCGGACGCTGCGAGGACTGCGAAGGCGACGGCCTGAAGCGCATTGAAATGCACTTCCTGCCCGACGTGTACGTCATGTGCGAGACCTGCCACGGCCAGCGCTACAACCGCGAGACGCTGGAAGTCACCTACAAAGGAAAGAACATCGCCGAGGCGCTGAACATGACCATCAGCGAAGGACTCGATTTCTTCGCCGCGTTCCCGTCCATTAAGAACAAGCTCCAGACCTTGGATGACGTGGGCCTGGGCTACATCCACCTGGGACAGAGCGCCACCACGCTGTCGGGAGGCGAAGCGCAGCGCATCAAGCTCGCCACCGAGCTGACCAAGCGCGCCACCGGCAAGACGTTCTACATCCTGGATGAACCCACCACCGGTCTGCACTTCGACGACATCAACCGCCTGCTCGACGTGCTGCAGCGCCTGGTCGAGAAGGGCAACACCGTGCTCGTCATCGAGCACAACCTGGACGTCGTGAAATCGGTCGACCACATCGTGGACATCGGTCCCGACGGCGGCGACGGCGGCGGCAAGGTCGTGGCCCAGGGCACGCCCGAACAGGTGGCCAATGTGAAGGAAAGCTACACCGGGCAGTATCTGAAGAAGATGCTGTAGGCAGGACTCCGAAGACTCCAAAGATTCCCATGACTCCGAAGAAAAACTTCTTCGGAGTCTTTGGCGTCGTCGGAATCCTGGGCGTCCTGCCGTTTCAATGGCTTGCCTCAGCCCAGGACTCTGGTACCGTATATCACAATCCTTTTCCCTTCCTTCTTCCATGCGTCGTTTTCTTTCCCTGGCGCTCGCGGCCGCCATGCTCGCCGGACCGGCCAGCGCACTCGCCGAGTTCGCCACGCCCGCCGATCTGCTCGGTGCAGTTGAAACCGAAGGCGCGCCCCAGTCGTTCTCGCTGACGATGAAAGGCCATGCCGACCAGACCTGGTTCACGGTGTGGGCCAGCGGTTCCGCCGAAGGCAACCAGACCGAGATGATGAAGATGAAACTGAAGTCCAAAATGACCGTGGATGTCGTCCACGGCGACATGAAGCTTCGCGTGAAAGGCCAGATCACCATGCGCGACGGATCGCTCTACGCCAAGCTCGACAGCGTCGATGGCAAGTACAGCGACGAGTTCATGTCCTTCTCGACCCTGTTCGGTCAGAAATTGTGGCTGAAGGTTCCGATGGAGGAAGCCATGATGGAAATGCAGAACGGCATGATGGGTATGGCCGCTTCGTCCGCCGACGAGCGCAACCAGATGTTCACCATGGAGCACGCCGCATTCAAGGGCGGTCACAAGTACACGCTGAAGATGCACCCCGAGGCCATGGGTGAACTCAGCCAGTCGCTGCGCGAGGCGCTCGGCGCCCGCCCGGACGGCACCTCCGACGACTTCTTCCCGTTCGAAGACCTGGCCGACGACACCGCCGATCTCACGGTGACCGTCGACACCAACTCCCAGGACAAGTTCCAGGACAGCAAGTTCCAGATGGACTGGAAGGCCGGCAGCAGCGAGTTGTCCATGACCGGCACCTCGCAGCGCACCTCCGCGGTGGCCGTCGAGACACCCAAGACCTTCTGGACGCTGGATGAGTTGAGCAAGCATTTCCAGAAGCTCAGCGGCATGCCGTCGTTCGAAGAAGACATGATGATGCCGGTCGACGACAGCGGCTCCATGATGGAAGGCGATTACAATTCCACGGACACCGACCTGGGCGCCTCCGACGAGTGGTGGCAGCCGGTCGACGTTCCGTCCGACAACCCGGATTGCTACGACCCGGACATCGACGCGCTGAAGAAGCTGACCATGCAGCGCAGCGGCGAGTGCCCGGTCACGAAACTCTACAACCGCAGCTTCCGTTAAACGACAGCGACTATCGCAGACCCAGAAACCGGGGCCGATGCCCCGGTTTCTTTTTTGACGCGGAACGTGGCACCATACGCGTGCCGCGTCGCGGCGCGTTTGCCATGCTTTTTTCCTCCACGTACACCTTCGCCTGGGACCTCGTTATCGCGTTGCTGCTGGGCATGAGCTTCGGCGTGTGCCTGGTCGCGGCGATCCATCTGCGCCGCCGCAAAGGCGTTCTGACGTGGACCGGTATCGCCATGACCGGACTCCTCCCGGCACTGGTTTTCGCGACGGTGCCCTACGGATCATTCGTGGAACCGCAATTCATTACGGTGACAACCGAGCGCATCGCCCTGCCCATCAAGCAACCGCTGAAAATCGTGGTGCTGTCCGACCTGCACGTCGGCCCGTACAAGGACGCGGCGTACATCCAGAGAGTGGTCGACCGCGTGAACGAATTGGTGCCCGACGTGGTGCTGCTGGCCGGCGATTACCTGCTGGGCGACACCGCCGACGAAACCGTCGCGAACGACCTGGCACCGCTCCAGTCGCTGCATGCGGCGTTCGGCACGTTCGCTGTGCTCGGCAACCATGATCACGGCCTGTACCGCACGCTGCTGGGGTTGAACCGCCCGCCGGACGATCCGGGCGAGGCGGTGGCCGGCATCCTTACCGGGGCGGGCATCACGGTGCTGCAGAACGAAAGCGCCGTCATCGATTTCGGCACCAACCGGCTGGCCATCGCGGGCATCGAAGACCGCTGGTTCCCGACATCGGACGTGAGCAAGGCGATGGAAGGGATCCCGGCCGGAACACCCATCGTTCTCCTGGCGCACAACCCGGATGTGATCCTGGACGAACGCAGCAGCAGCGCCAGCCTGATCATCGCAGGACACACGGACGGCGGCCAGATACGGTTGCCG
>DAORHV010000170.1:0-2945 GCA_035438175.1 Candidatus Peribacteria bacterium | reverse complement strand
CAGCAGCACCAGGATGCCGAGCGTACGCAGCAGAGACCCGTTATGGCTGTGGTGGAACGACAGGTACAGCACGCCGGCCAGAATCAGCAGTGCGCCGGCGGCTTGCGGCAGCGTCCAGGATTCCTGGAACAACGAGAATCCGGCGATACTGAGAAAAATGGAGAGGATCGGCCACGCAGCGTTGGTCACCGATACGTCCAGCGCACCGAGCACCCAGAAGAAGAACAGATCGGCCAAGTACGCGCACAGGCCCATGGCGAACAGCAACGGCCACCAACTGGTGTACAAATCGAGGAAGCACGCCATGACCGCCAGCGCGACAACGCTGAAGATCGACTGGCTCCACATGAGGATCACCGGGTGTTTCTCGTAGTGGCGCACCAGCAACGAGTCGAGCACGTTCACGAGCGCCCAAGCGAACGACGACAACAGGATGTACGGAACCCACATAGCGGAAGCAGTGTAGCGAGCGGCATCGCGAAAGATACCGGAAGCTCACGGAGCGCGCGCTGCTAGTGTCCCGACTGCAGGTAGTTGAACACGCTGTTGGCGGCGACCGTCGCCTCCCCCGCCGCGGTGGTGAACTGCGCGAAGTGATTGCTGGCGCTGGTCACATCGCCGGCACCGAAGACTCCCGGCACGGTGGTGCGCTGCGCTTCGTCGACCTTCAGGAAGCCTTTGTCGTCGAGCGAGCAGCCCAGGCTCACCGGCAGCTGGACCGCCGGCGTGGAACCGATCTCGATGAACACGCCGTCGACCGCCAGTTCGTCCGAACCGTTGAACGGCTTGTCCAATTTGATGGCACTCACCTTCTTGTCGCCCACGATCTGGACCACGTTGCGCTCCAGGACCAGAACGATGTTTTCCTTGGACTTCACCTTATCCACCCAGTACGGCTCGGCGCGGAATTCGTTGCGGCGGTGCACCAGGTACACGGTCTTGGCGACCTGCGCGGCGATGGCGGCGCCCTCGACGGCGCTGTCGCCTCCGCCCAGCACGGCCACCGTCTTGTTGCGGTAAAAGAACGCGTCGCAGGTGGCGCAGTACGTCACGCCCTTGCCCGACAATTCGGTCTCGCCCGGCGCACCCAGGTGGCGCTTGTTGGAGCCGGTGGCGAAGATGATCGTCTTTCCCTCCACGGTGGAACCGTCGCCGAGCGTGAAGCGGAATCCGCCGTCGATTTTGTCGATCTTGTTCACGCGGCTGACTTTCTGGGTGACCAGATCGCCGAAGCTGAGCGCGTGCTTCTTGAAGTTCTCCATGAGATCCGGTCCGCGGATTTCCACGATGCCCGGCCAGTTGCCGACTTCGGCGGCGGTCTGACCCATGCCGCCTTCTTCGGCACCGACGATGAATACTTTCAGTTTGTAGCGGGCGCAGTAGACCGCGGCGGTGTAACCGCCGCAACCAAGGCCCACGATGAGGACGTCGTACATACGTGAATCATGCCGGGAGGAATGTGAAAAGTAAACGGAGAGGACTCCCGGGACTCCGACGACTCCAAAGACTCCGATGAATTGTTCCTCAGAGTCCCGGGAGTCCTTGGAGTCTTTGGAGTCCGGCTGGCTAGTGGAGGGCCTGGAACATCCACCCGTACAACCGCTGCGCGCCTTCCACCAGCCGCGGACCCGGCCGGTTGAGCAGCGAATCGTCGATGACGAAAACGTTGTTGGACCGTGCCGCGCGCAACTCGTTCCAGCCCGCGCGTTCCAGCAGGAGCTTCTTTTCCGCGAAGCGCCCGGCGCCGCAGATGCTGAGTACGACGAGGTCGGGGTCGAACTCCTGGATCTCGGTCAGCGACACCTCGCGGCTGGGCGAGCGCGGCGGCAAAGACAACGGCGTGCCGCCGGCCAGCGCCACGATCTCGGGCACCCAGTTTCCGCTGACCATCGGCGGGTTGTGCCACTCCTCCACGTAAACCTTCGGCTTGGCCCCGAGCAGCTTGGCTTTCTTGCGCACATCCGCGAAACCGTTGTGCATCTGCATGACCACTTCACCGGCTTCCTTCTCTTTGCCGAGCAGCAAGCCGATGGCACGGATGGATTCCTGGATGTCACCGATGCTGCGCGGATCCTGGTGGATGACGGCGTAGCGCTGGCTGGCCTTCAGCTGCTCGGCCAGCTTGGCCTGCACCAGCGTGCCGGTGAATACGATCTCCGGCTTGAACTCGGCCAACGCGTCTTCATCGATGCGCTGATGATCCTTCAGATGCGGCAGTTTGAGCACGTCTGCCGGCGTATCGCTGAACTGGTCAACGCACACCACGTCTTTACCCGCGCCGATGGCGAACAGGATCTCGGTGGCGGCCGGCGACAACGACGCGATGCGCATGCGTCCGAGAGCATACCGCACTCCCCGGCTGGTGCATTCGTCGCGTTCCCCTACACTGCGGTCATGCAAATCGCGCTGTTTCTGGTCCTGACGGTCGTTACCATCGCGATCGTGGGGTGGATCGCCGTGAAGTACGGCGGCATGTTTCCCGAACTGCGCGGCACCGACAGCGAAACCGTCCGCCACGCCAAAGTCCTGCGGCGCGGCCTGTCCGGAATGGGGGTGGTGAGCTCGGTGACGAAGACCGACAAGACCGCCGGCGACGATTCGCTGATGATTTTGAAACTCATGGTGCGCACGCAGGACTGGAAACCGTACGAAGTCACGGTGCAAACGATGTTCAAGACCGCCGAACTGGCGCGCCTGGTCCCGGGCGCCGAATTGCCGGTAAAAATCGACCCGCGCAACCCCGACAGCGTGGCACTTGTGTTCTAGGCAGCCACTTTGGAGCCGTGGATAGCCCTGAAACAGATTGGATGATCAAAAGGAGTTGCACGCATGCCGTCAAGCATGCAATAAAGAGCCATGAACACCCCTTCTCCCTCGACCTCGAAAAAACGTATCGGAATGCACACCGGCGGCGGTCTCGCCCCCGGCTTCAATAACGTGCTTCG
>DAORHV010000169.1:0-2973 GCA_035438175.1 Candidatus Peribacteria bacterium | reverse complement strand
TGCTTGGCGATGCCCGCTACGTGAAGAAGCAAGGCGACACCATGACCGGTGCGCTCACCATTAACCTCACCTCCGGCAGCCTTGGTTTGAAGATCATCCAGACCGCCTCCGGAAACATCATCCACGCCGAAAAGACGCTGACCAGCTCCGGCACCATCGTCGCCGTCGGCAGCATCACTACCCGCAACACCCTCTCCGGCAAGACGCTCGTGGTCTCCGGCAACGCCTCTGTCACGGGCTCGCTGGTCGTGAACCGTTCCATCTCCGGCGCCACCCTGGAAATCCTCGGTACCGCTTCCGGAGCCAACCTCTACGCCACCCGCAGCATCACGGGTACCAACATCTACGCCGCAACTACCTTCGGCGGCGCAGGTCTTGCTTCCTGCAGTACCGCGCTCACCAGCAAGCTGCTCTACAACTCGGCCACCAAGCAGTTCTCCTGTGGAACGGATAACACCGGCGGCAGCGCCGGAACGGCCAGCTTCTCGGGTTCCGTGCTGCTGCTTGGCGACGCCCGCTACGTGAAGAAGCAGGGCGACACCATGACCGGTGCGCTCACTATCAGCCTGACCTCCGGCACCGTGGGTTTGCGCGTGCTCGGCGCCATGTCGGGCAACACGCTGACGGTCTCCAAGGGCATCCATGCCGCCGGTTCCGGCGTGGTCATCACGAGCTCCGGCCAGACCGTGTTCAACGCACTCAGCCGCAACGTCGACTTCACCATTAGGGGCGTCAGCAGCAGCCTCTTTGTGGCCGACGCCTCCGCCGATCGCATCGGTATCGGCACCGCCGCTCCCAAGGCCACGCTCGACATCGTCGGTACGCTTTCGGGCCGCAACCTCGTCATCAGTAATCACGCCGCCTTCTCGGGCGCCGTGCTGATTGGAAACAACTCCACCGACGTCGTGACATTCAAGAGCGTCATCTCCGGAAGCCTGATTCCCGCCGTTACAAACACCTACAGCCTGGGCAGCGACACGCTGCGCTGGAAGAACTTCTTCCTCAGCGGCGCCATTGCGCTGGGTGTCTCCGGCGACAACGCCACCATCCAGTACGACACGGTGGGCGACCGCATTAAGTTCGATGCCGATGCCGACGGCAACATCGACTTCCGCATGGCCGACATCGGCAGCTTCGACATTCTGGAATCCAGCTCGAATGCGCCCACGGCATCCAATTACGCACGTCTGTTCGCCCGCCCGAGCACCAGCGGCGGCAACGATTCGGATACCACCTACTTGGTGGAAGCCGAAGACTCCAGCGGCATCGCCACCAACACCGCCCAGGGCAAGACGAACACCAACAGCCACGGCGGTTCCTGTATTTACAACAGCGCGACGCAGGCCAAGTTCGGCAGCAACAGCATCTCGCTCAACTGCAGCGGATACCAGTACTACCGCTTCAGCAGCACCAACGACGACTACTTCGTGACCGGCGACTTCACCGTTGATGCCTGGGTCTACGAAGACGCCAACACCAGCGTGAACCGCGTGCTTATCGCTCAGACGGCGGTGAACGACCACCAGTGGGCGCTCATGCTCACCAGCGGCAACAAGCTGCAGGGACAGTTCAAGACGTCCACCGGTATGACCGTGAGCATTACGGACACCGTGAACTTCCCGACCGCCCAGTGGGTGCACGTTGCCTTCGAGCGCAGCGGCAACACGTTCCGCGTGTACAAGAACGGTACGGCCGTCGGCACCAACATCAGCTCCTCCGCTTCGCTGAAAACCCTGTCGAGCCGCTACCTGATGCTCGGTAACCGTTACCCGTACAACTTCGCCGGCGACCAGAACTTCACGGGTTACATGGATGAAATCCGCATCTCCAAGGTCGCGCGCTACAGCGGCAACTTCACTCCTCCCGTAACGGCGTACGCAGGCGACACCGGCGGTCTGTTCGTGCGTCTCAGCAACGGACGCCTCATCAACCTCACCGGTTCCGGCAGTTCGTCGGGCGGCGGGGGAGGCGACAGCGTTTGGACGGTGAACAGCGACAACAGCATCTACTACAACATCGGACAGGTCGGCGTCGGCACCACCGCGCCCGTCGGACAAATGGAGGTTCAGCAGGATGATTACTTCGGTTCAGGCGCCTTGGTCATCGACCAGAACGTGACGACCGGTACCGGCATCTTCGTCGGCTCCGAAGCCACCGGAGCGCCCGGAATCGCCATTACCATGCCGGGGAACGCGACGTCCAACAACCCGCATTTGTTGTTCGGTTACTCCGATATCTTCGATACCAATCTGTACCGCCCGCTGGTCAACACGTTGCGCACGGACGGATCGTTCCAGGTCGGCGGGGCGCTCACCGTGACCGGCACCACCACCTTGAACGGCAACACCGTCATCGGCAGCGATTCGTCGGACACCGTCACGTTCAATGCGCTCGTGAATTCCAACATCACGCCGTCGGTCACGAATACATACGATCTGGGCACAGATGCTTTGCGCTGGCGCGATTTGTACCTGTCGGGCGGCACGATCGACATGGGCCAGTCCGGCAATAACGGCAAAATCCGCTACAACACGACCACGAGTGCGTTCAACCTCGATGCCGGTGCCAATAACGTTTCCGAACTTTCCGTGCTGGCCAGCGGCCGCGTTGGTGTAGGAACCACCGCGCCGAAAGCCACGCTCGATGTGCTCGGCACGTCTTCGGGTACCGATCTCTACGCCGCACGCTCCATCTCGGGCGCGTACCTCTACGCCGCCTCCACCTTCGGCGGCGCCGGATTGGCTTCGTGCAGCAATGCGACCGCATCCAAACTGCTCTACAACTCGGCCACCAAGCAGTTCTCCTGCGGTACCGACCAGGGGGCTTGGTCCAACACGGGTTCGCTGCGCACCTACTTCGACACGCGCTACGTGAAGAAGCAAGGCGACACCATGACCGGTGCGCTCACCATTAACCTCACCTCCGGCAGCCTTGGTCTGAAGATCATCCAGACCGCCTCCGGAAACATCATCC
>DAORHV010000168.1:0-2978 GCA_035438175.1 Candidatus Peribacteria bacterium | reverse complement strand
TACAGGTAACGCTCCTGCTGCGACGCCAGCAGCCAGTCTTCTTCGGTGAGCGCGCGGATGACGCCCAGAATCATGTCGTCGTAGTCGTAGCGCTGGGTTTCCTTCAGCACTTCCTGGTAGCGGATGAACACCCGCACCAGGTCGCGGAACTTGCGGGCTTTGCGCAGGTTGTTCTCGTGGGCCTTGGTGCCGGCGCGGCTGGCGACCGACAACGCCGCTTCGTTCTCGTCGGCGATGCGCAGCAGCTCGGCCGGATCGGCTTTGCCCTCGCGCTTGAACAGGCTCATGCGCGACAAAATGTCCGAGATGCCGCGGTGCGGGTCTTTTTTATTCACCAGTTCCAGGTCCGGCATCATCTCGTCGATGATCCTGCGCACGGCACGGTAGCGCTCCACGTCGCTGATTTGCTCCAACGCCGACCACTGCTCGAATACTTGCGGGTTCTGAAGAATGATCTCGTTGCAGAAGCCGTGGATGGTATTCACATGCACGCCGTAGGCGTCGGGGCCGATGAGTTTGCGCAGGCGCTCGCGCATGGCTGTGGCGCCGCTGTTGGAAAACGTGAGACACAGCACGTTGCCGGGTTTGGCCTGGGTCTTGCGCAAAATGTTAGCCACGCGCATGGCCACCGTCTGGGTCTTGCCGGTGCCGGGACCGGCCACCACCATCACCGGACCTTCGACGGTATCCACCGCGCGCTTCTGGTCTTCGTTCAGCCGGGCGTATTCCACGTCGAAAGACTTCTTCATGCCCCCGATGATACCACTTTACGGCTACGCCGAGGTGCTCGAGCCGCCGCCGGTCAGCTGCCGCCACAGACCGCGCAATCCGCCAGGCCTTGCTTGCGGCTTAGGCGTGGTGTTCTTGAGTGAGGCGAAGTACTGCATGCCCTCAATGCCGATACTGGTGGTCTCGGCACTCTTCGCGATGCGAGCCTCGCTTTGGTTCTGCATGGCATAGAGTTCGGCCTTTTCGGCGGCCGTAAGGAGACCTCCTTTCATCAGGGTGATCGCGGCTGCGCTGTTAAGATGCTTCATGCGAAGCGTATCCGGATGCTGCGGGCTGCTACGGATGAAGTCCAAGGCGGCCTGCTCACCCGGCGTGAGTTCGATGGGTTCCTGCGGTTCGGGCGGGGGCGGCGCGGGTTTGCCGAGTTCGGCCTCATCGTAGAGCAGGAAGAATACTTTGTTGCCGTATTCGGCGTCGGTAAGGGTGATGGGCGCCGGGACTGTTCCGGGCGTTTCGCGATCCGGACTCGGAAAGAAGAGCCGCACGTAGGCGGGTTTGTCGGCGGTCCCTTTGTTCTTGGCCAGGAAGAAACCGAGTTGACGGGTGCCGTCGGGTGCCAAGTACACAGCCGGCATGGCGCCGGGCGGCACCGGGCGCTTGGGGGCGGCTTCGGAAACGCCGGTGGGTACACGAACTGCAGGGGCGGGTGCGGCGGGCTGCTTGAGCACATTGCTTGCCTGCTGGCGGGTGGCTTCGGCAATGAGCGTCATGCGGGCAATCTGCTCTGGCGACAGCGGCTGCGACTCGCCCTCTTCGGGTAAAAACCGTGATTCACCGGTGTCCTTGGACAAAAGGAATTTCCCCTTCCTGCCATCCAGTTCAATCGTCGAACCATAGGGAATATCCGTACGCGGGCTCTGGGGTGTGCTCTTCATATGTATATTATATAATATTTTCTTTAAAAAGCAATATAGCCGCCTCTAGCGGCCTTTGAGCAGCACCGCTTTGGCCAGGCGGACATTGAAGACCGCTCCGTACGCCACGCACACCTCCACGACCAGCAGCCACAGCAGGAACCCGGCCTTCGGCACGAACGACGACAGGATGTCCACGAATCCGGACGCGACCCAAATGACCAGCGTGATGAACACCACGAGCGTCAGGCGCGAACCCAGGATGGCCATGAGCATGCCCTTGGTCTTGGCGTAGCTGACTTTGGCACTCTGGCGCACACCCTGCTGGCCGGCCAGCAGCAGCACCGGTGCCAGCATGTAGCGCGACGTGAGGGTGGCTGCCAGCACGAGTCCGATGAACAGCATGGGCAGGAACAGCATCGGCGGACCCAGCAGCGCCATGAGCGTGCAGACCAGCAGCGGGATCCAGGCCATGGAGCGGAAGAAGATCCACGGCAACAGCAGCGACACGAACAGGATCTTGGCGGGCAGCTGGCGCGCGATCTCATCCGTTCCGCGACCGTCCTGCACGGCCATGAGCGTGAAGAAAATGCCGGAGACGTACAGAATGGCGACCGCAATAAGCATGAGGCCGAACACCAGCGGCATGGACGAGATCACGAAGTACAACCCGGCGTTGGTCTTGGTCGGCACGAAACCGAACTCTTCGGCCGGACGGCCGGTGCTGACGCTCTGGCGCAGCGATTCGATGATGCGGTCGACCTCGTCGGCCGGCGCCCCGTTCTGCAGCATGTTCGTAAGATCGGCCTGGAATTCCTCGTTGGTGAGTCCGGTGGCGGTGAGAATGCCGGCGATGTTGCGGTCGATCTGGCGCGCGAAGAACGCCTGGTTCACCGCCAGCACCATGGTGAACGCGACGATGCCGATACCCACCGATTTCCAGCGAACGATCAAGAAACTCCATGTCTCGCTCAGCAATGCACCCGTGGACTGCAGCATGCGCGGCAAGGGTTATTTTTCCTTGATGGTGTAGGCGCAGCGGTCGCACTTGCGGAAGGTGCTTCCGGCCTGGTGGATTTCGATGAGCGTTCCCTTGCGGCACTCGGGGCACAGGTTGCCGGTCATGAAGCTGGGGACGGCGAACTGCACCTTGGATCCTCCGTGCTCGCGGATGCAGGCCGAACGGGGGTGGTCGCGCAGCTTCTGCAGGACCTTGGCCTCGATCTGGCGGATGCGCTCGCGGGTGACGTTGAATTCCTTGCCGACTTCTTCCAGCGTGTGGCCGATGCCGTCCTTCAGACCGAAGCGCATTTCGATGATCTTGCGCTCGCGCGG
>DAORHV010000167.1:0-2993 GCA_035438175.1 Candidatus Peribacteria bacterium | reverse complement strand
AAATGAAGGTAACTGGCTTAACCAACATGGTCATAAGAGTGGTTGGGAAAAAGAAAGGATTTCGCGAACTCTACCACTTCTTTAGGGTTTTCGTCCACGTCAAACAACTCCTCTTCTCTTCAGGGGTGAATTATTTACCGGCCTGGAGGCGCTTGGCCAACGTGCGCAAGTAGCTCGTCGACACCTTCATGGTGCGGTAGTGACCGGTCTCCGGATCGAACACGCGCTTCTTCTGGATGTTCGCGCCGAAGGCGCGGCGGGTGGCACGCATCGAGTGGCTGCGGCGGTTTCCCGTCGAGCGCTTCTTGCCGGTCATTGCACACATGCGTGGCATAAGTGGCGGCAACTGTAGCTGGGGTCTTGCGGGCGGTCAACACGGTTTTTGGCCTTTCATTGCCAGCGCCTTGGCTTCCACGGCTTTGGCGAGGGCCGAAGTGGCCATGGATGCATCGAACGGCACCCGGAAACTGCGGGCCATTCCTTCCAAAATCAGCCGCGGATCGATGCGTACCGCCAGTTTGGGGTACTTCAGCTTCACGGGTGGCACCGGGTCCTCCACCAAATCGAGCGGACAGTCGGGCGAAATGTAGCGTGCGTACTGCAGCGCCCAGTCGGCGGTCTTGTCCCAACTCTTCAGGTTGCCGGCGACGAAATCTTCGAACAGCCGCTTCCAATGCACGGCTTCTTCCTCCAGCGCGTTCTCGCGGGTGATGTGGTTGATCCACCCCAATGCCTTGGCCTGCAACTGGAGCGGGGAGCGGAACGGCAGGTGCGCGGTGAAGATGCTTTCGTTCCACTGGACGATGGGCTGGCCGTCCCACAGGTAGCCGTGGTTGCCGGGCGTCAGCCGGCCGCGGTCGCCGCACAGCGCGCGCGGAATGGCCACGACTTTCAGGAACGGGAACGCGTCGAAGGCCACGCGCCGCCGCACGTGCTCCAGAATATTGGCGCCGCCGCCCGGGTCGGGCACGTAGGCTTTCATGCGGGCGGTGGACGCATGGTCGGTGGGCATCGCCAGGATCGCCGAGCGCACGTCGCCGTCGGCGGGCACCAGCAGCTCATCCACGTCCAGCGGCACGATCCACTCGGCCGGCCCCGACGCAACGACGTCGCGGATGACCGCCGTCAGCGTTTCGGCCTGCATCTGCGCGATGCAGCCCAGCTTGCGCACCTCCACCGGCAGTCCTTCCTTCTGCAGCGCCTCCAGGATGGCGGGAGTGGAGTCGGTGCTGCCGTGGTCCACGATGACCACGCGGTCGGCGAACCCGAGCGTGTGGCGCGCGAACACTTCTATCATGTCCGCTTCGTTGCGGGCGCAGGCGATGGCGACGATCCGTTCGGACATTGAAGACGATGGTAGCACCGATTCTTTCATAACCAGCCTTTTTCCAGGTAGGCTGTCGGCGTGCCGTTTCCCATCCCCGATCTTCCGTTCATCATCGCGGTGCTCATCGCGCTCACCGTGCACGAATATTCGCACGGCCAAGTCGCGTACTGGCTGGGCGACCCGACCGCCAAGCACGAAGGACGTCTGACTCTGAACCCGGTGGCCCATTTGGACGCGCTCGGAACGCTCATGTTCTTCCTCATCCGTTTCGGCTGGGGCAAACCGGTGCCGGTGAATCCGCGCTATTTCAAGCACTACCGCCGCGACACCGCGCTGGTCGCCCTCGCGGGTCCTGTCTCCAACCTGCTGCTGGCACTGGGCGCGTTCCTCATCCTGGCGTTCCTGGTCCCCAAAGCCATGCCGGCCGATGCCGACATCCTGATGGCTGTGAATTCCAGCAGCCCGTCGCTCAAGTTCATCGTCGAAATCCTCTCGACCTCGGTCATCGTGAACCTGGGCCTCATGGCGTTCAACCTGCTGCCCATCGCGCCGCTGGACGGTTCCAAAGTGCTGGCCGCGTTCGTGCCGCTGAAATACGAAGACCTGTACGACCAGTACCTGCAGTACGGCACGTACATCCTGCTCGGATTGCTGGTGCTGGAGCGGATGTTCAACGTGCCCATCCTCATGGGCTGGATCTACGGCATCATCAACCCGATCCTGCACCTCATGTCGCTCATCGGCGGCATCTGATCCCGGCGTCTTCCCCCTTCCGCCATGGAGATGATCACGTTCCAGGACTTCACCAAGGTCGAGCTGCGCGCCGGCAAAGTCATCGAAGTGCTCGATTTCCCGGAGGCCCGCAAGCCGGCGTACAAGTTGAAGATCGATTTCGGCCCCGAGATCGGCGTGAAGAAGTCGTCGGCGCAGATCACCAAGCACTACACGAAAGAGCAGCTCCAAGGCCGCATGGTCATGGCGGTGGTGAACTTCCCGCCCAAGCAAGTGGGTCCGTTCATGTCCGAGTGCCTGACGGTCGGCGTGCACGACGCCAACGGCGACGTGGTGCTGGTGAGCATCGAGAAAGACGTGCCGCTGGGCGCCAAGCTGCTCTAACGGCTTTTACTCCAATGCCTCAGTGATGGTCCGCCGCAGTGCGGTGAATTCCGGCGAATAGACGACGTCCGCCGGATGCGGGCGCCGGAACGGCACGGTGAATTCTTCGGCGATCCGGCCATCGCGCAGCAGTAGGATGCGGTCGGACAACAAGAGCGCTTCCTCCACGCTGTGCGTCACCAGCACCACCGCCGGACGGACGGCATCCAGTACCGACAGCAGCCAGTGCTGCATCTGTTCGCGCGTGCAGGCATCCAGTGCGCCGAACGGTTCGTCCATCAGCAGCACGTCGGGTGCGCGTGCCAGTGCCCGGGCGATGGCAATGCGCTGGACCTGGCCGCCCGACAGCTCGTGCGGATACGCATCGCGCCGGTTCGTAAGTCCGGCCAGACCGAGCGCTTGTTCCACCGCGGCGTGTTCACCGCGTGGCAATCCGAACGCCACGTTTTGTCGTACGGTCATCCACGGGAAGACCGCGTGCTGCTGGAAGACCATGCCGATTTTGCCGCCGGTGCGCACCGAACCTGTGTGCGGCAGATGCCCGGCGAGT
>DAORHV010000166.1:0-3010 GCA_035438175.1 Candidatus Peribacteria bacterium | reverse complement strand
TTCGATTCTTCCGTCCCTTTTTGTCCGAGCGACAAAAAGGAACCAAAAAGCGCGTACGCAATGATTCCCACGGCCGCACTCCGCTTGGGCTCCGGCGGCCAGACCGCCGACCCCCTTACATTGCGTACCGCCCTCTGGTGGCTTGAGAGACTTCCTCAGAGCTTGTTCCTTTGCCCTGAGGTTGTCGTCTTCTTCGGAGGATGGGCACGGGATGGAGTGTCGCGCATCGGGCCGGTGCCGTCGCGCTCCCGCCGAAACAGCCCGTGAAAAAAGTCAGCCTGTTTGAGCTCCCGCAGGAGCGAGTCCTGACTTTTAGGGCTGTGAGGCGCGTGGAGCGCAGGCCAGCCGGACCGCCGCGCGACGTTTTTACTCCACTTTTTTAAAAAAGTGGAAAGAACGTCAGGACAAGAATCTTCGGAGTCTTTTTAAAAGGAGTCACGGGCCGAAGCCCGCAACTCCCGTCCGCACGCCGCGCTATCGCGCGACACGCTGTCCTTTTTCGGCATCGCCGCTCAGCGGTGACTGGTCGCCGTATCGATACTCGACGCGTAGGGTGGTCGGGTGATCCGCAAGTTCTTGTTTGAACACTTGCGTCTCGACTGAAACCACGAACGCCTGCCGAGCAGACTTGCAACCGGTCAACGCGAACAACAACACTGAAACCAATGCGATGAACCGCATGATGCACCTCCGTGCGCAAAAGGAACGATCGCCGCCCAACCATGAGCAGCATTTTGCATATTATAAAATAATATTATTAAATAGCAAGTACGCTCACGAATGAGGTATACTGCGCATCATCATGAAGCCCGCGACCCGTGCAGACCGCTTCCGGGAACTGTTCCCCAAGGAGCCGGCCTTCCGCTGGAAACAGCTGGAACAGGCCCTCTTCACCCCTACCGCCACCGGCTGGAACGACATCACCACGCTGCCTAAAGCCATGCGCGAGCCCATCGCCGCCGGGTTGCCATGGATCACCTGCGAAGCCGAGCAGATCTTCACCAGCAAGCGAGACGACACCTACAAGGCGGTGCTGAAGGGCGCCGACGGCCAGCGTTTCGAGAGCGTGCTCATGGCCAACAAGCGCGGCCAGTGGACCATCTGCGTTTCCAGCCAGATCGGTTGCGCGATGAAATGTACGTTCTGCGCCACCGGCGCGATGGGATTCAAGCGCAGCCTGACCAGCGACGAGATCGTGGACCAGTACCGGTTCTGGAGCATGTTCCTGCGCACCAAGCCCGAGCTGCCGCAGCGCATTTCCAACGTGGTGTTCATGGGCATGGGCGAACCGATGGCCAACTACGACAACGTGAAGGCTGCCATCCATCTGTGGCTGAAGTACACCGACATCGGGCCGACCAAGATCACCGTCTCGACGGTGGGCGTACTCATGCAGATGCAGCGCCTGCTCACGGATAAAGACTGGCCGCCGGTGCGCATCGCGGTGTCGCTGCACAGCGCCAACCAGAAGCGCCGCGAGGAAATCGTCCCGACGACCGTGCCGGACTTCCTGGTAAAACTGGCAACCTGGTCGCACGCCTACGCACGCACCCTCGGGAACCAGCGGCATCACATCACCTACGAGTACACGCTCATCGCCGGCGTGAACGACACCGCCGAACTGGCGCACGAGCTGGGTTCGTTCATCCGCAAGACCGGCTACAGCAAGATCAACGTCATCCCGCTGAACGCGGTGCCGGGCAAGCCGTTCGTGCGCAGCAGCCAGGAGCGCATCGACGCGTTCAAGAACGTGCTCGGCAGTTACGGCTTGGATGTCACGCAGCGCCGCACGATGGGCGACGACATCGCCGCCGCCTGCGGCCAGCTGATCACCGAAACCACGCCTCCGGCCGCCGAACCGGCGCCCGGCAAGATCGCATTGGACGTGGCATAACGCCGGCAATCCGTTATCGCGCGTCCGCCAGGCTCTTTTCCCATGCTCGCAACTGCGGAGCGTCGAACATGGACGGACCGCTGAGCCGCAATCCGCCCGGGCTGACGATGCGGATGTCGGATGGATTCACGCTGATCGGAAAAAACAATTTCGTGATCGGCGCGTCCCGCACGCCGGTGTTGTAGGAATACGTGGTGAGCACGCGCACCGGCGACTCGCCGGAGAAAATACTGCGGATGATGCCCATTTTTGTGTTGATGCGCGCCACCACCGACGTCAGCTGCTGCCAGGTGTCGATGACGCTGTCGAGCTCGATGTTGATGTGCGCCAGCGGCGGCTGCGTCAGTCCGCGATGCGCGGCCACGCCTTCCATGACGCTTTTCGCAACGCCGATCGCCTGGCGGTCGTTGCCGCTGCCCGGTTTCACAAGAAGCATGTTGTTGTGTTTGGTGGCCGCCTCGAACCCGTTTCCAAAGCCGATGAGCCGCTCATCGTGGCTCACGTAACGGTCGAGCAGCACCGGATCGGATGCCGACAACGCGGTGATCTTGCGCGATTGCTCCAGCGCGAAGGCCATGTTCCACGCGATAAGGTAGGAGAGGAATCCGCGCAGGCTGGCCGGCAGACGGTCGGCCCGGGCCAGGGCGTCGTTAATGACCCGGAACGCCGCAGGACTCAGCAGCGATTCCAATTCCTGCGATTCGTGCTGGGCGGCATTGAACCGCTTCAGCAGGTACGCCTCCAGCGCGATCTTCACGCGCGGATCGGTGGCGGCGGGAGCCGGATACGTCTCGAACAATTCCTGCAGCGTCTTGCCGCGGATGCACTCGTGGGCATCGCCGCCGATTCCCTCCGCCAGGAACCTGGAGGAGAAGACTTGCGTCGGCGTGGTCCAGCCGTTCTTCAGAATGACCTCGTTGACATCGGTGAGACGTTCGCCGCTTGGAACATACAGCGCCATAGCACCGGTGTCCGTGTTTGTCATGGCCGTCAGGCAGTACATCTTTTCGGCATCCGGCGTGCCGAGCAGCGTATTCTCCACATCAAGCGCCTGGTCCAGCACGCCTTGCAGCGCCCGGCGGCCGGTATTCTGCTTACGATCATTGGGTTTGCCGT
>DAORHV010000165.1:0-3026 GCA_035438175.1 Candidatus Peribacteria bacterium | reverse complement strand
CACCCCATGACCGCCGCCATGCGCTCCGAAACGCCGCACATCCTCAGCAACCTCACTTGGAAGCGCCAGGCCAACAAGATCCTCTCCATGTACAAAAAAATTATTCAATTTTAATCCCTCTCCGAAGCCATGTCCGCCAAGCAGCCTCCCAACATTTGTTTCTACTTCCAGGTCCACCAGCCGTACCGCTTGAAGGATCTGCGCGTCACCGACATCGGTGCCATGCACGGAGGCTACTTCGATGACGAGACCAACCGCCGCATCTTCCGCAAAGTCGCCGAGAAGTGTTACCTGCCGACCAATGCGCTCCTCGAGCGCATGGTGAAGGAGCACCCCGGCTTCACGGTGGCGTACTCGCTGTCGGGCGTCTTCCTGGATCAGTGCCGCGAGTACGGTCAGGACGTGCTGGAGTCGTTCCAGCGACTGGCCAAGACCGGCCGCGTGGAATTCCTGGCCGAGACGTACTACCACTCGCTGTCCAGCCTCACGTCCATCGGCGAGTTCTGCGAGCAGGTGAAGAAGCACGCCGACACCGTGGAGGAACTGTTCGGCATCCGCCCGACGGTCTTCCGCAACACCGAGCTGGTGTACTGCAACGAAATCGCCGAGATCGCCCGTCTGCTCGGATTCAAGGGAATCCTGGCCGAAGGCGCCGACCACGTGTTGCACGGCCGCAACCCGAACGTGCCGTACGAGCCGCCCGCCTTCCGCCTGCCGGCCGAAACCGAGCGCATCGTGCGCGGCCACGCCATCCATGCCAAGCCCGCCGACAAGATCCGCATTTTGCTGAAGAACTACCGCCTGTCCGACGACGTGGCATTCCGCTTCTCCAACAAGAGCTGGAAGAGCTGGCCGCTGAAGTCCGAGACCTTCCTGGACTGGGCCGCGTTCGCCGACGGACACAGCGTGAACCTGTTCATGGACTACGAGACGTTCGGCGAACACCAGTGGGCCGACACCGGCATCTTCCAGTTCCTGGAGGCGTTCCCGAAAGGCCTGCACGGCCGCGGCATGAAAGCTCTCACGCCCACCGAAACGCTGCGTGCGTGGGGCGACCGTCCGTGCGAGACGCTCGACGCGCATGCCCACGTGTCGTGGGCCGACATGGAGCGCGACTTGTCCGCCTGGCGTGGCAACCCGCTGCAGGAAGCGGCCTTCAGCGGCATCTACGCGCTGGAACAGGCCGTGAAGAGCCGCAAGGATCCCGCCCTCACCGAAATCTGGCGCAAGCTGCAGACTTCCGACCACTTCTATTACCTGTGCACCAAGTACTGGAGCGACGGCGATGTGCACAAGTACTTCAGCCCGTACGAATCTCCCTACGAAGCCTACCGCCGGTACAGCCATGCACTGGAAGACATGCGCGTCACACTGGCGTCGTCCGAGAACTTCACGGTGATTGCGGTTACGACCGCCGCGCCGAAGGCCGTGGCGCGCGCTTCCACGGCAAAAACCAAAACAAAAACCGCCAAGCGTCGTGCGGCCAAGAAGGCCGTTCCAAAAAAGCGTGCCAGCCCCGCACGCAAAACATCCCGTCGCTCGTAACCCGTCACTCGTTACTCATACCCCGTTTATGCCACGCTCCATCGTCCTCGGCAACGGCTCCATGCTCGCGACCTTCGACGAGCATCTGCAATTGCGCGACTTCTATTACCCGCACGTCGGCGAGGAAGACCACACCGCCTACGGCAAGTTCCACCGCCTGGGATTCCTGGCCGAAGGCAGGGGATTCTCGTGGGTGAACGACGGCACGTGGGTCATTCAGCCGGGCTACATGGCTTCCACGCTGGTGAGTTCGTCCACAATGCGCAACGAGAAACTGGCGCTGGAGATCATCTCCGAGGACGTGGTCGATCCGACCAAGAACTGCCTCATCCGCTCCTTTAAGATCCGCACGACCGACGGCCAGCAGCGCAAAGTGCAGTGCTTCTTCCACCACGACTTCTATATTTACGGCGACAAGCAGAAGGACACCGCGTTCTACGAGCCGCACACCAAGAGCGTCATCCATTTCCGCGAGAAGCGCTACTTCCTGGTCGGCGGCACCACCACCGATCCGGTTAGCTGCGCGCCGGTGAACACCGGCGACGAGTTCCATCCGCTGGTCGGCAAAGAGAAGCACATCGACCACTGCGGCATCGTGTCGTTCGCCATCGGCAAATCCAACTACCGCGGCCTGGAAGGCACCTGGCGCGACGCCGAGGACGGCATTCTCGGGCGCGGCGCCATCGAGCAGGGCTCGGTGGATTCCACCGTGGAGATCGACTGCATGGTCTACCCCAACCGCGACACCTCCGTGTACATGTGGGTGTGCGCCGGCAAGCGCATCACCGACGTGCACGAGCTCCAGCACTTCATTTTGGAAGAGACGCCCGAGCAGGTGAAAGTCTCGGCCCGCAACTACTGGCGCGGCTGGGTGCATGCCAACACCGATCCCGGCGCCGACGTGCCGGAAGACCTGCGCGAACTGTACTGGCGCAGCCTGCTGACGGTCCGCACCCAGATCGACAACGGCGGCGGCATCGTGGCGGCCAACGACAGCGACATCATGCAGTTCAACCGCGACACCTACACCTACGTGTGGCCGCGCGACGGTTCGTTCGTGAGCATGGCGCTCACCCGCGCCGGTGAACACGAGGCGGTGTACCGCTTCCTGAAATTCTGCGAGCACATCCAGACCGACGACGGCTACTTCCTCCATAAGTACAACCCGGACGGTTCGGCCGGTTCGTCGTGGCACCCGTGGTACAAGAACGGCAAATCGCTGCTGCCCATCCAGCTGGATGAAACGGCGCTGCCGCTGCTGGCGCTGTGGAAGCATTTCGAATCGCGCCAGGACTTCGAGTTCCTGCACGGCATGTACCACTCCATGGTCAAACGCGCGGCCGGTTTCCTGCTGAAGTACCGCGAGCCCAAGACGGGTCTGCCGCTGCCGAGCTACGACCTGTGGGAAGAGCACCGCGGCATCTTCAGCTACACCACCGCAACCATCTGCTCGGGGCTCCGCGCCGCGTCCAAGATTTCGG
>DAORHV010000164.1:0-3033 GCA_035438175.1 Candidatus Peribacteria bacterium | reverse complement strand
TGGGGATGTTGCGCGACGTGATCCGCCTTCAGACCGACGTGAACCGCCAGACCCAGACCCGTTTGGAAGAGCAGGCGGAAGATTTGTTCAACCCCGGCGCGACGAGCCGCCCGGAGAAGCGATGAGCCCGATGCGGATTCTTTTTTCGACCATCGTCATTGCCTGCGCGGCAAGGGCGCTCATTGCCCAAGAGGAGCCCGCCACGCCCGACCGCTTCTACCCGGCCGACCTGAACGATCTGCCGCCGGCCGGAGACTGGCCGCTTCCGGCACCCGCTGCCGCTTCCGCGGACGGATCCCCGGAACTGCCGCCCTCCGGCGTGACCGCGCCGCCGGCACCCGCCTCTGCGCCGACGTCGTTCTACGAGGTGCCGTGGCTCATTCCGGTGGCCGAAGCCGAGAACGCCCCCGCCGCGCCCGGAATCGATCCGTGCGCCGGAAAACCGCGCAAGAAAGTCGCAGTCACTCTTTCCGGCGAAGGCCCGAATACCATCCATAACGACGGCCTGGTGGACGGCGAGACCATCGGGAACAGCGAGCGCAACATGGTGAACCTGCTCGGCGAGATGGGTGTGGAGAACGGCGACATCCACCGGCTGAATCCGGAGAACACCGCCAAGCTCGACGACGTGTTCAAAGAAATCGAGCGCGTGACCAAGGATCTGGGTCCGTGTGACAAATTCTTCTTCTACATCTTCGGGCATGGGACCATCAGCGATGAAAACGGCGACCATATTCCCGACCAGCCGTCGTGGGGCATCGTGTACGGCCACGGCGAGAGTGAGGAAGTCATGGGCAAGGACCGCTGGACCGAACACTCGCTCATCAAACTGTTGGAAGGCATCCATGCCCAGGACATCAATTTGGTCATCGAGAGCTGCTTCAGCGGCTCGGTCCGCAACTGGATCGCGGCCGACACGGCCAACCCCGCCGAAGGCAGCAACTGGCACATCTTCCTGGCCGCCGGCGCGCTCAAGCCATCGTACGGCCACGGCTCCTACGGCGGTCAGCCGGCCGGCGCGTATTACACCGATGCCTACACCGCCTGCGCTTCGCGGAAACTGGCGGCCCGCGGTTACGCCGACCCGACCATCGAGCAGATCGAGGAAGTCATGCGCGAGTGCCAGCAGGAATTCAATGAGAACCCCACCGAGAACATCCGCGCGCCGCAGGTGGAAGACGTCACCCGCGTCACGTACACCATCTCGCCCAGCGTGCGCATAAAAGAAGGCGACAGCGGCGTCACGTACGCCGAATTCACCGTCACGCGCAGCCCGGTACAGGACACCTCCGTGAGCTTTGACTTCAAGACCTACGACAACGACCCCGACGGCGACGTCTCCAATTATCCGGGCCCCAAGGATTACCAGTGGAACAAGAAGGGCTCCGACGTGACGTTCGAGCCGGGTCAGGCCAGCGTCACCATCCGCATCGGCGTCAACGGCGACACCGAACCGGAAGAAGACGAGACGTTCGGCGTGTGGTTCCCCACGCTCCACGAAGCCCGCACCGTCACCATTCTGGATGACGACAAGCCGGTGACAGCCTCGTCTTCGTCTACCGCGACCGCCGCGACATCCTCTTCCGCCGGTTACACGGTTGCCCTGACGGGCATCGATTTCAAACTCGGCGACATCAACCTGGCCGGTGCCTACGTGCTGGACGGCTCGTACAAGACCTCCGATGCGCCGGTGACCATTACCATCGGCGAGACGCCGGCATCCGAAAGCCGCGACATCCAGGCCAAGTGTCCGACCTGCGAAGACCTGGCCGAACAGGCCATGCTGCAGTCCGACGTGTGTGAGTTTCTGCAGCAGGGACTCGGCGACGTGCAGGCCGAGATCGCCGACGCCGACCGCCAGGCCGCCTCGGCCGAGAAAGACCTGAAGGCCGCGCGCGACGCGCTCAACGCCTTCGATAACCCCAAGAGCTACGCCGAATCCGGCGGCAAGCGCATTACCAGCAGCGATCTGCGCGCCGAGCGGCAATGGTCGGCCGGACTGTGGTCGGAGTACCGCGACGGCACGCTGTCGGCCCGGGATCTGGAGCAGCGCTGGAAGGACGGCATGACCGACGCCGAACGTGCGAAAATCAAGGGGGAAATCCGCGCCGGCCTTCAAGCTGCCGTGGACAACGTGCAGAACCGGCTGGATAACCTGCGTTCGGCCCGCGCCGATGCCGCATCCGAACTGGCGGCCATGCAGGACGACCTGGCCGCCTGCAACGCAGAACTCGACCGCCTGATCGACGCCTGGATGGAGTGCGAGAGCAGCTGCATGCAACCCGACGAAACCATCGGCCGCCTGACCGGCGGCGATACGGGCGGCGAGGGCGTTTCGTCGTCATCGGCATCCAGCAGTGCGCCCAAGGCAGTATCGAGCAGCAGCTCATCCAGCTCGTCGCGTCCGTCCACGCAGCCGGTCAGCAGCTCCAGTTCGTCCAAGCCCATGACCGTCACGCCTCCGCTGTCGTCATCCAAATCTTCGTCGTCTTCGGCGGCCAGAACGGCTCCGGTTTCTTCGTCGAAGGCCTCGTCCAGCGCACCGGCGGTCAGCCAGTGCCCGGCCGGCACCACCTCGGACAAAGCCGAATGCGACCAGGTCTGCGGCCATGAAGGCGGCACCTGTGCCGTGAGCAACGGCTGCTACAGCTGCGAAGTCGCGCAGTGTCCGGCCGGTACCTTCACCAACACGTGCCCCTCCAGCTGCACTTCCGGCTGCGACGTGGTCGGTCAGGACGACTCGACGCAGTGCCTGCAGTGCAAGAAGAGCTGCACCGAAGTGTGCGCCGGGTACGGCCAGGTCGGCACCAACTGGAACACCTACATCCAGGCCCAGCTGAACCAGTACACCTGCGTGTCGGCGGCCACCGTCGCCACCGAGTCCACGACCATCGGCAGTTGCTCGTGCAGCAACCAGCCCGAGGTCCAGGTGGATGCCACCGTGCCGGTGTGCAAAGGCACGCCCTGCGGCGACGTGACCTGCGGCGGTTCGTCCACCCGCCAGCAGGGCGAGAACAGATTGGAAGGGCGTCG
>DAORHV010000163.1:0-3057 GCA_035438175.1 Candidatus Peribacteria bacterium | reverse complement strand
GAATTGCTTCAGTTCCACGTCCGCTCCGGCGTCGCGGAAGAATCCTTTGTCCTGCGCGACCATCACCAGCGCCATGGCCGGCGAGGTCTGGATGCCCATGGTGATATGCGCGGGTGCGGCCGGCGACGAGGCGCAACTGGCCAGAAACAGGAGGCTGCCCAGCACTGCCGGCGGGAGAATGTGTGCGAGTCTCATAGGGAGTGGGGGGTAATGTCGCTGATATGCGACGAAAGAAGAGTGGCTTACTATTCTACGAATCCACGTGGTATACTCCAGAGTGTCGTCTGCACGCGACAACATATGCATTCATCGCTTCAGTCCATGCTTTCGCCGCTCGGCTTCTCCGCCGAAGAGGTGCAGGTGTATTCGGCGTTGCTGGAATCCGGCCCATCCACGGCGGGTGCGTTGTCGCGCAGACTGGGCGTCGTCCGGTCGTCCTTGTACGGCATTCTCAAGCGTCTGCAGGACGGCGGGCTCGTGCTGCAATCCCAGATACGCGGCGTGAAACAATTCCGCGCCAACGACCCCGACCGCATCTCGCTCCTGTTCGGCGAGCGCCTCGACGCGCTGCGCGAGCAGCAGGAGATGTTCGCGCACCTGTTGCCCGTGCTCCGGACCAAGCGCGCCTCCACACTTCTGAAACCCACGCTGCAAATCGTGGAAGGAGAGGAAGGCATGCGCAACATCCTGAAAGACATGCTGCTGTACCGCGACATCGAGACGCAGTCGTTGTGGCCCATCCGCCAGATGATCGACGTGCTGTCGCCGGAGTTTTTCCGGTACTTAAACCAGGTGCGCGTGGAGAACAATCTGTACACCCGTGCCATTTGGCCTGCCAAGCAGACCGTGGATATCGCCAAGCATCCGTACCTGGGCTTCGGCGAAGCGTACCGCCGCGAGATCCGCGTGGCGCCGGAAGGCATCGATTGCGCGATGGGCTACTGGATCTACGGACAAAAAGTGGTGTTCATTTCCTCGCGGCGCGAGGCGTTCGGCTTCACGCTGGAAAGCGCCGAACTGGTCGAACTGCTGCGCACCCAATTCGAATTGCTGTGGACGCTGTCGAAGCCGATCCAAGCGCCGGACCGGGCGTAAAATGGTTGCGGAAGCCCGGTTTTCTTGACCGGCGCGGCGGTCGGAGCATGATGCATCAGTGCGGTATCCCACGATCACCGTTCCGAAAGCCCACGAGTTGATCGTTCAACACCATGCCCGCATCCGTCATCAGACGGCGGTGGAGGAATATACCGCCTCCAATTGCGCGCTGGAGCTGCGCCGCCGCATGCTGCTCGTCGTTACGGTTCCGCCCCACGAACAAGGCGAGGAATACGTGTTCAATTTGCAGCTGGACCACGACCAACTGCATCCGCTGCGCCAGGAGTGGCTGCGGGAGGCGCAGAAATTCACCGGCGATATCCGCGCACGCGTGCAGAAAGCGCTGGATTCGACGGGTACCGATGTTTCGCTCGGCATGATCGTGCAGGGTTTGGGTGCGTATTTTTTCCCCAGCACGAAGCCTGTCTACCGCCGCAATATCGGAATGCGGCGTTTGCTGGAAGCCGAAAACGACGCAGCCATCAAGGATTATCTTGGCGTGACCGCGGAGGCGTTCAGCGGTCAGATCAACGGCCGCAATCCGGAAACGGGTCTGGTTTGGTACGACGAAGAACGTCTGGCGTACAACGCCCACCTTGCCGCAAACCGCATCGCCGAATTGGAACGACGGTTCCGTTCCGGCGCGCCGCTACGGGACGGGAGCGCGGAGACTTAGACCTTGAGCAGCTGGAGCACGCGCTCGCGGACGTTTTCACGCGTGCCTTCGGTGTTTACGATCTCGGCGCCTTCGCGCGGCACCGGGAATACGGGATAGTCCCGCTGCTGGCGGTGACGGATTTCCACACCCAAATCGGATGCCGAGTCTTTGCCTTCGGCAGCGCGGGCGCGGATGCGTTCTTCCGCGATGGGGTCCGGGCATTCGGCGAGCACCGTGACCAAGCGGACGCCCATTTCGGCGGCCAGGTCGTGTGCCAACTGGCGGTCTTCGGCTTCGATGAACGACGCATCGAGCGCGACGACTTTGCCGGCCCGCAGGTGTTCGCGAGCCTGATCCATCATTAGTTTGTATACCTGGTGCGCGGCCGCGCGCGTATGGCGCACCTCGGGGCGCTTGAGTTCGGGATTCTGATCACGGATCACGTCCGTGCGCAGCGTGACGCCGTTACCTTCGGCTGCCAGCATTTCGGCGATAGTGCTCTTTCCCGATCCGGAGAGTCCGGAGACCATGTACAGCATTGTCGTGGTGGGAATGGCGTAAGGAGTGCTTAGTTCCGTTCGGGATCGGCGACGGGCCCGTTTCCGAGCAACAGCTGTTCCAACTGTTCGCGCGTGGCCAGTTGCATCACCTGGTACACCTGACCTTCCGGCGGATGCATGTTGTCGATGACGTCTTCCAGTGAAACATCCTTCCCGTGGAATTTCAGCGCCCGCAGATACAGGAGGATGGCATAGGCGGTTTGCTCATTAATGCCCCGGATCTTCAGGACGGCCGGATTGCCGAAGGTCGCGGCGAGTTTTTCCAGCGGGTAGACGTCCGAGCCGTTTTCGGAAATATTCCATTCACCATGCGCGAAGGCGATCAGCTTTTTGTCGCCTGTGCAGGCTGGCGGCACTGTTTTCCCCATATAGTTATTATAATATAATAGTCCATAAATATCAAATAAACCCATCGTACGTCGTCGGTTCCTGGCTTGTTAGAGAGCCCAATTCCGCATCTTGCGCTCCACGTAGACCGGGTCCAGTTTCAGCGCGTTGGCGAACGCGGCTTTGGCATCCGCTTCGCGGCCGTGTTTCTGGAAGAACACGCCGAGCGCGAAATGCACCTCGGCGCTGAGCGGTTGGAGGCTGACGGCCTTTCCGAACTCCTTCCGCGCGGCGTCTTCGTCGCCGAGGGTGTCTAAAAATCCGGCGTAGTTCAGATGCAGCCGGGCGGTCTCCGGCTCGCAGGCGATGGCGGTTTCGTATTCGGCTTTGGCGTCATCGGGTTTGCCGGTCTGCGCG
>DAORHV010000162.1:0-3071 GCA_035438175.1 Candidatus Peribacteria bacterium | reverse complement strand
CCGCGTCACCTACATCTTCCCGGCCGTCGCGTTCAGCTCGGACATCGCCCGCACCTGCAAAGTGAAGCCGTGCGCTCCGTGGACCTGGACGACCTACGTCCCGGTGCTCGACCCGAATACGTTCTCGTGGCTGCCCGGCACGGCATCCTCCGCATCATCGGCCATGGCCCCCGCGTCGTCCGCCGCCGCGGTGTTGTCTTCGGCAAAAGCCACCAGCAGTTCTTCGTCCGCCAAGGCCGCGTCCTCGGCCGCTTCATCGGTGAAACCCGCCTCGCCGCCCTCTTCGTCGGCGCCGGCCGCACCGGTGAATCCGAACGACGGACTGCAGATCCTGCGGTAGGGGGCCCTGAGATACTCTGAAGCTTCTTCTTTTCCACTTTTTTTAGAAAAAAGCAGCCAGCTCTGAGCGAGTGCTCAAGCCACCAAAGGGGTGGCGTGCGCTGCGCGCGGGGGCCTGCTGGAGGGCGCTCAGCGCACACGCGTTTTTTGGTTCCTTTTTGGCGCTTGGCCAAAAAGGGACGGAAGAATCCGAAGGAAGTTCTTGGCAGCAGCCGTTGGTTTTTCTGCGAACACCTGAAAACAGGCACCCGGAGCGGAAGTCCCACTTCATCAGTGAGAGATCCGGTCCGAGTGCCTGTTACGTACCCAATTCACGGGTGAATTGAGCGTGCAAGCCGTCGACCAGGCGTCTTGCGCTCCCTACACCTCTTTGCAATCGAGACGGCGATTGCTCCGTTTTGTGTTTGTTGTATCCCGATGCGTCGGGAATCGCGCCTTCTCTTGGCGGAAGGGGACCATATGTTTGTGTGTGAGGTTGTAGGACCCTGCACCGTCCAACGAGGGACGTTGAGGGAACTCTTCGGTCGGAGATCGAAGAGCAGGGAGGAGGATGTGTCGCTTGCGAGACGCATCGTCCTCCCGGCCCGTTCGACCAAGGTTGTAGAGAGGATTGTTTCAAAGAACGAATCTCTCCATTGTAAACTATTTTTAACATATTCGCAAGGGTCTGAAGGCTGAAAAACAGGCGATCCGGCACGGTTTCCCGCCGGACCGGCCTGCGCTACCATGCGCCCATGCCCAAGCCAGGAAAGCTCGTCCTCATCATCGGACCCAGCGGCGTCGGCAAGAGCGTCATTTTGAAGACGCTGAAGGAGCGCCATCCCGCGTTGCTGTTCCCGCGGTCGGCCACCACCCGCAACCGCCGCGAAGGCGAAGGCGACGAGCTGTACCACTTCGTCACCGACGCCGAGTTCGACGCCTGGCTGAAAGAAAATAAATTCCTGGAGTGGGCCCAGGTCCACAAAGGAGCGCGCTACGGCACGCTGCTGACCGAGATCCTCCCGGCCATCGAGCAGGGCAAGATCGTCGTACGCGAAGTCGACGTGCAAGGCTTCAACAGCATCCGCAAAGACCCGCATTTCGCCGGCCCGTCGGCGCCCTACCGTCTGCAGACCATTTTCATCCTGCCCGAGAGCGAGGAGCAATTGGTGAAGCACATCGTGGAGCGCGCGCCCATGGCCAAGGACGAGCTGGCCCGCCGCGTGGCCAGCATGCACGGCGAACTGGAGCACGCCAAACTCACGGACGTCCGGGTGACCAACCGCGAAGGCAAACTGGAAGACGCCATCGCCGAAGTCGTGAACGCCATCGTCGGCTGATTACTCGCCGGCCTCGTCCTCATCCACGTCTTCCTCATTTTTGTGGAGCAGCTTCTGTCCGATGATGGACGAAATGGCTCCGCCGATCACGAAACCGACGATCACGCGTTTCATCATTTTCCCGCCGCGCTTCCCGGCCGATTCTTTGACGTTCTTCTTGAAGGGCCACATGGCCGCAGTATAGCACGAGGCCAGATTTTTGACTGAAAAAACACCTTCAAAAAGAGTCCGGAGACGCCAGGGAAGCCAGGGATTGGCTTCGAAGGACCCGTCTCCGGACTCCCCGGCGTCTCCGGTTTCCCAGCCTTGCATCCCACGCATAACGACCGGATGCTATGCCCATGCCAATACCCGCGATCGTGGGCATCCTGAACGTCACCCCCGATTCCTACGTGGACGGCGGACGGTACAACGACGAAGCGTCCGTGGTGGCGCGGGCCAAACAATTCGCGCGGGAGGGGGCCGACATCATCGAGATCGGCGGCGAGTCCACCGGTCCGGGTTCGCCGGATGTCAGCGCGGCCGAAGAACTGCGGCGCGTGCTGTCGGCGGTGCAGACGGTGCACCGCGAGCTGCCCGCCGTGCGGATCTGCGTGGATACCTGGAAAGCGGCCGTGGCGGCGGCGGTCGTGCATTCGGGCGCAAGCATGATCAACGACATCACCGCCGGTCGCGGCGACCCCGAGATGTTTTCAGTAGCGGCACGCGCCGGTTGCCCGCTCGTGCTGATGTATTCCAAAGACGCCGGACCGCGCACGACCAAAGATGCCAAGCAGTACGACGACGTGATCGGCACCATCGCCGCGTTCCTGCGCGAGCGCGTGGCGGCGGCCGAGCAGGCGGGGGTCGCGCGCAAGAACATCATCGTGGATCCCGGCCTCGGCCACTTCATCTCGGCCGATCCGCGGTACTCGTTCCAGATCCTGGATTCGCTGTCCGCATTCGCCGAAATCGCACCCGTGCTGGTGAGTCCGTCGCGCAAGTCGTTCCTGGCCGGCCCTCACAACCTGCCGGTAGAGCAGTGCCTGCCTGCCACGCTGGAAGCCTCGCTCACGGCCATGCGAAACGGAGCCTCGTTCATCCGTACCCACGATGTGGCCGCCACCAGGGCGGCGCTGGAGACCGGCCGGATCAGCTGAAGGCGTTGGCCACGAAGATGACCAGCACGTAGCTGAGCAGGATGATGACCAAGCCCGCGATGACGCGGAAGATCAGGCCTTTGGCCTGGTTGAAGACTTCTTCGTTGCCGAAGTTGGTCACCATACGGAAACCGGCGTAGATCAAAATCGCCACCGCGATGGTCGTGATGATGGCCAGGATGATGAGCACTTTGGCCAGGATCAGCTGGATCAGCGGGTTGGGCGAGCCGGAGAACACGGTGTCGTGGATCAAAATCGACGCGGCCATGACGAT
>DAORHV010000161.1:0-3078 GCA_035438175.1 Candidatus Peribacteria bacterium | reverse complement strand
GGCGAAATGGAATGCCAGCGCGCACCACAGCAGTCCCACCATGACCTTGGCGTACATCGCCAGGAATCCATCGTGCTGGGCGGCCGAAACGAAAAAGACGGCGAGCACCGCCACCCCGACCTTGGCGCCGCGCTCGCGCGAGACGATCCAGGCCAGCACGCACGCGAGTACGACCGGGAACAGGTTCCACATCCAGCCGATGAGCGCGTCGACGGGAATGCCGAGCCGGATGAGCGGTGTCGTGAATGCAAAGAGTCCCAGCGGATGCGCCGACGACCACGGCGGCAAAGCGGCGGTGAACAGCGGCGGCCAGCCTTCGGCGTGACGCAGGATGAGGAAGCGGTACATGCCGGCGTCGTAGCCGAACGGAATGGCCGACACCGTCAGCGACCACAGGTATTTGGCGCTCAGCAGAACCACCAGCGCCGAGACGAGAATCCGGCGGCCGGAGAGCAGGGAACGCCGTGAAGACTTCATGCGGCCGAGTATACAGCAGCGTAGGCCGCTTCGTATGCAGCCGTTTCGCGCCCGGCGGCAAACCGCTCACGCGCGCCGCGGCAACCGTCGTGCAACGCGGTCCATTCGCGCGCGTCGCGCAGCAGTCCGGCCGTCACGGCGGCGAAGTGCGGCGCATCGGCCGCCGTCAGCACGCCCGTGCGCCCACTCTCCACGACCGACCGCAGGCCCGCGACATCGCACCCCACCACCGGCGTTCCGGCGGCGATGGCCTCGGCGGCGGCCAAGCCGAACCCTTCCACGCGCGACGGCATGAGCAGCAGGCGCGACGAGCCGACCAGCGACTGCAATTCGGCGTCGCTCAGGCGGCCGCGGTACGTGACACCGTCGACCGGCACGCCGGTGAACCCGGCGATTTCCAGGCTCGCCCCTGGTACTTCGGCGCGGATCCGGACCCAGGCCCGCAATAAAATGTCCCAGCCTTTGCGCGCGTGCGGGCGTCCGGCGAACACGCAGCGCAGCGGATCACGGTCGGCCGTTTCGCGGTCGGCGGCGATCCACGGCGCGAGATCGAATCCGCATTCCGCGACCGAGACGTTTTCCGCAGCAAGGCCGTACTGCTTCAGGAGCACGTCACGCGTGCCCGACGAAATGCAGACGATGCGATCGGCCAGGCGGTACCCGCGGCGTTCCCAGACGACGAACGGCCACTTCCACACCTGGCCGGGGACGCGCACCTGCTGGGCGTAGGTGTGGTTGGCGGTGATGAGCAGCGGCAGACCAAAGCGTGACAGCGGCAACACTCCGCCCGGCCCGCCATGCACGTGCAGGACGTCGATGTTGTTCTCTTTGATCCACCGGCGAACCGCCGGACCCATGCACAGGGACGCCAGGATGTTCTTACCGAAGCGATGACTCCGAAGCGTGCGCAGGTCGAACACGTGCACCGTGAATCCGGCCGCACGCATTCCGGCGCACAGGCTTTCCACGTGCCTGCCGATACCGCCGATGCACGGCGCGCCATCAGCCGTGAGCACCCCGATCGTCGGCCGGCGCGAAGAGTTCGTTTGCATAGCGTGAAGCAACGGTAGCGATGTCGTAGCGTGCGCGGCAACTGCGCTGCACGGACGCGCGGTCCCACGGACGCGCCAGCGCCAGCCGCACCGTCTCCGCGGCATGCCTGGAATCCGAGGGCGCGAAGAAGGCCCCCGTCTCGTCCTGGATGACGGCGTCCGTAATGCCTTCCAGCCTGGCAGCCACCGTCGGCAGGCCGCGCGCGGCTGCCTCGATGCACGCCATGCCGAAGCCTTCCATATCGCCCGCCACCGGGACGTTCGGCATCAACAAAATATCCGTCTGCGCATAGAGCTTTTCTTTGTCGCTGTCGGTGATCGCCCCAAGCAAACGCACGCTGCGTTCCAAGTGCAGGGCCGACACCATCGAACGGATGTGTTCGCGCTGTGGGCCGTCGCCGACGACGATGTAGCGCAGGTCTGGAGACGTTTCGAGCAACGCGGGCAGCACCTCGGCGATGAACCACGCCGTTCCTTTGCGCGGAATCAGCCGTCCGACCGAGAGCAGGGTGGGCGGACCCGGAACGCGCGCCGCAAGATGCTCCTGCACGGTCCCCCATCCGATGACAACTACCCGCTCTGTCGGAACGCCTCGTTCGGCCACTGCGTCCTTGCTCGCCGAGCTGACCGCCGCGACCGCATCGCAGCTGTGTAGTCCCTTCAGGAGCAATTGATGCAACGGGTGCGGATACACCACGTCCAGTCCGTGCGCCGTGCACGTGACGCGCAGACCCGGGCGCACGCACTTCAGGCACCGGATGACCGGCGCGAATACCGCGTCGCCGAAGTGCACGCAGGCGCCCGAAAAGAAAGTGCTTCGGAGGAGCGCCTGTACGAAAAAGATCGGCAGTCCCCACTTGGGACCGCCCCAGCCCACCACGGACAATTCGATGTCCGTCCGCGCGCGAAGCGCGTCCAAGAGCAGGCGCGTTGCGGTCTGCATGCCGCCGGGCGCGGTCTGCAGCGAACGGGTGACGAAGAGCACGCGCGTCTTCATGCGGCGGGAGGAAGATCGGCGTCGATGCGGCGTTGCGAAACCTGGAACTCGGCCAGCAACCCGATCAGCACGAACTGGAACGCGATGGCAAACAGCGCCGCCAGCAGGAAGAGGGCCCCGATGCGCGGCGGCGAGAAGATGAACGAAACGCCGAGCCCGGCCATGAACAACACGGTGATGCCGGCCAGCACCAGGAAATTGCGCAGCGGACGGTACACGAACAGCGCGCGCAGGATGGTGCCGCACGACCGCAGGATATGGTGCCGCAGCGTACGCACCAGTTTGCTTTGCCCGTGCGCGCGCGGCAGGAATTCCACCGGCGCGTCGGCGGTGACGAGTCCAGACGCGGCGGCCTGGATGAGCATTTCGTGGGTGTAGGTGTGTTCGCTGGTGATGCGCAGTTGCCGCGCGGTCTTCGCCGTGAACAGGCGCAATCCCGACGACGCGTCGCGTACCTTCACTGCCGCCAGCCGGCGCAGCATCCAGCTGCCGAGCAGGTTGCCGACGCGGTTGCCCATGCGCATATGTGTGCGGCGTTCCACCTGGCGGTCG
>DAORHV010000160.1:0-3101 GCA_035438175.1 Candidatus Peribacteria bacterium | reverse complement strand
GAGACGCCGCTGCCGGAGATGTCGACCGGGGAGGCGTGGTGGGGGGTGGTGGGGCGGTAAAGCGGCAGCCAAAAGCCATTTCGGACTGGTCTGAAGGCCTGTTTTATGCTACAATCAGGAGATACCAATTTCACCACAATTCGTGAGCCTTCAGCGTGCGTTCCCCATCGTCATGGCTGCCGTCCTCGTGACGGCATTCGTCGCTGGTGCCGTGGTGCTGGGAATGAATGCGGTCCAGTCGTGGCCGGTCGTTTCGCTGATGGGTACCGTGCTTCTGGAGGCCAAGGAACTGGGGCTGCTCACGACCGCCGTGCTGCTCATGACGGTGGCGCTGGTCGTGGAATGGAACGCCATCGCCAACCACTCGCGCGTTATGCGCTTTTCGCTCGCCCAGGTGGAAGCCAAGCACCCGCGTCTGCCCGGACAAGCCGAAATCGTCAGCACCGTCATCCTGTCGCTGGCGCTCGGCCTGCTGTGCACGCTGCTCGTAGAGAAGGTCTACGCCATGGCCTACCTGCTGCATGAAACGACCGTGGAATCGAAGGCGACCCAGCACGTACTGATGGCCGATTTCGATAATGACGGCGACCTGGATTACGTGGCCGGGAATGCCGACGGCGGCGCCAACCTCATGGACCTGTATCTGAACGACGGCACCGGAACCTACTCGCATTCCACCTTCGCGCGTTCGTCGCAGTTCAAGGATTTCGCGGCCGGCGACATCGACGGCGACGGCGACATGGACATCGTGGCCGTATTCAACACCAACTGCACGCGCAACTATATCAACAACGGCAGCGCCTCGTTCACGGATTCCATGAGCGGCAGCGAGTGCTCGACCATCGGCTCCAGCTACGACGTGCTGCGTCTCTCCGACGTGGATGGCGACGGAGATCTGGACCGCGTGATCATGAGCAACACGTACTCCGGGCAGAACGGAGTGGAACTCAACAACAGTACCGGATCCTTCGTCAGCGTGCCGTCTCCTCTGCCCAAAGCCTGGGCCATGGTGATGGCCGATTTCGATAGTGATGGCGACCAGGACCTGGTGTTCACGCAGCCGAACGGCCATACGATGGAGATGTATAAGAACAGCGGCACCGGTTCGTTCACGCCGTACTCGAGCGTCACCATCGTGACCACGCCGTACAACAAAGACGTACAAGCCGCCGATGTCGACGGCGACGGCGACATCGATGTGGTGCTGGCGGGGGAAAACGGACAGCTGTACATCATGATGAATAACGGCAGCGGAACATTCTCGGCCGGCGCGGCCGTGCCGCGAAGCAGTTCCGAACGGACGCTGGCGCTTGCCGACGTGGACAGCGACGGCGATACCGACATCATTGCCGGCGCCTATGACAGCACGCTGGATACCTACGGCGGCACGCGGATCTGGGTGAATAGCGGCGTCGGTGGCTTCACCGACAGCGGCACGCCGTCCACCGAGCGCAGCGACTGCGTGAACGGCATCGCCATCGGCGACATCGATAACGACGGCGACCCGGATTACGTGTCAGGGAACGACAGCAGCAACTGCATCCTGACCACCGGCGGCGTGAACCGCGTGTATACCAGCGATCAGTCGCTTGCGTTGGCCAACCTGGCTCCTGGAGCCCCTTCAAGCGGTTTCGGCGCCACGGTGGTATCGGCGAACAACAACGTGACCACGGTAGACTCGACGGGCAGCGTGGGCGCACTTGGATCGATGAAAATCCCGGCCGACGGCCTGCCGGCAATCAGCTACTACGATGCCAGCAACGCCAACCTGAAGTTCGTAAAGTGCGGCAACAATTCTTGTTCCAGCGGCAATACCATCTCCACGCTGGATTCGGCCGGCAACGTCGGCAACAACACATCCTTGGCAATCGGCTTGGACGGATTCCCGATCATCGCGTACTACGATGCATCCAACCAGAACCTGAAAACGGTGAAATGCGGCAATGCGCTGTGCACGAGCGGCAACACCATTACCACGGTGGACTCCACGACCAACGTCGGTAACTACCCCACCGCCATCGTCGTGCCGTCCGACGGACTCCCGTTCATGACCTACTACGACGACGACAACGGCCAACTGGAAGTCATCAAGTGCGGCAATGCATCGTGCTCTTCCGGCAATACCACGGCCGTGCTCGCCGTCGGCCAGTTCGATGGAATGTCCGTCGCGGCACCGTCGGGCGGATTCCCGGTCATCAGCTACTACGAAGAGAGCCCCAGCGATCTCATGGTCCTCAAATGCGGCAACGCCGCCTGTTCGTCGGGCAATACGATTAGTGCCGTGGATTCCACCGGCGTCGTTGGATATTACAGCTCCATCATCATCGGAGCCGACGGATTCCCGGTCATCAGCTACCAGGACGACTCCAACAAAGACCTGAAGGTGGCCAAGTGCGGCAATGCAACATGTTCATCGGGCAACACGGTCACAACGGTGGACTCATCCGGCGTCACTGGCTATTTCACGTCCATCGCGCTGTCGTCCGATACCTTCCCGGTGATCAGCTACCACGACCAGGGCAACGGCGACCTGAAAATCGCCAAATGCAGTAATACGGCGTGTTCGTCGGGCACGGTCATCTCGACCGTGGATTCAACCGGCATCGTCGGCGAATACACCTCCATCGCACTCGGCGGTGATTCACTGCCGGCAGTCAGCTACTGGGACGGCAGCAACTCCGATTTGAAATTCTTGAAATGCAACTCGGCCGACTGCTCCGGCGTCGGAGCCAGCGGCAAAGCCAGCGTCTTGCTGACCTGGGGATCCGGCAGCGACGCACTCACTCCGTTGCGCATGCTGCAGTACCAGGTACGCATGGGAACGGGCGCACTCGGAAACAATAACATTTCAGGCAAAACCGCCAGCCCCAACTACACCGACCGGATGATGCCGAACGGACAGAGCCGACGCCGTCTGGTAAAAGACCTGTACTGCAACCGCACGTATTATTGGGGTGTAAAAACAGTCGATGGCGGCCTGCGCATGAGCAACGAATCTGCCGAACAGACATTCACGCTTGCCTCCGATTGCACGGCGGGCGGTGGCGGCGGCACCACCGGAGGCACGACGGGCGGGACGACCGGGGGGACGACGGGAGGCG
>DAORHV010000159.1:0-3103 GCA_035438175.1 Candidatus Peribacteria bacterium | reverse complement strand
CGTCGCCTCCGATCATCGGTCCGGATCCGTACGGCATCGACCTACCGACCAGCAGCGAGCTGATTGCCTCCGACCACACCATCCCCGAAATCCAGAAGATGATCGGCGCCGACGGTCTGTTCTACACCACCATTAAAGAGCTGCACGACTCTGTACGCATCGGCAACCCCAGCATCAAGAAGTTCAGCGACGGCTGCTTCACCGGCAAGTACCCCACGCCCGAGGTGACGCCCAAGCTGCTGCGCGAGATGGGCAGCGGACGCAACGAAACCCGCGAAACCTACAACCAGGAACTGGAGGAGCCGACCGGCGACCAGACCAAGATGATGGCTCTGGTGTAAGCATGCCATGCGTCAGCGTCCGGAAAAGTTGACGTCTCCGCGCGCCCTGCGATCATGTTGTGCATGAGCAGGAGAAACAGCAAAGGCCCCGATGAAGACTGGGGCCTGCCCGAGCTGGAGAGATGGAAAGCAGCACCGCAGGACGTCGAGCCCGATCCCGACGAACTCGCCGAACTCGTGGAAGACTGTTTCGTGGGCGTGGACGCCCCCAATTGGCGCGTGCCGGTGGAACGTGTGCGTGATTTGCTGTTCGCCTCGCTTGCCGACACGGAAAAGACCATGGTCGTGCCGCAGGCTCCCGTGTACGTGGGATTCCAGCCGCACCCCGACGACCCGTTGCCGCCGCTGCCGCAGGCGAAGAAGCCCAGGCTCGGCATCGAGCAGCTGGAACAGCATCGTTGAACCCGCCGGTTATGGTACGATGCGGGCATGAAAATCCTTATCGTCACCAACTCCGCCCGCGGCCACGCTATCGGCGACGCCCTGCTCCGCAGCCCCCAGAAACCGGAGCCCATCATTTGCGATACCAGCGTCGACCCCGGCACCACCGCCATCGCCAAAGAGGTGTACCCGGTGCCAGACCTCAACGACTTCGCGCAGATCATCGACATCGCCAAGAAAACCAAACCGGATTTCGCGATCATCGGTCCGGAAGACCCGATCTGCGGCGGATTGGTCGACCGCCTCATGAGCATCGGCGTGCACTGCGTGGCGCCCAAGAAGGCATTGGCGCGCGTGGAGGCCAGCAAGGAATTCACCCGTAAGCTGATCAAGAAGTACGACATCAAACATGCCAACCCCAAGTTCCGCGCGTTCGAATTCTCGTCCATGGCGCAGATGAAGCAGCTGCAGGCCGACATCACGCGCTACATCGAGCACGATCTGGAAGGCAGCTACGTCGTGAAGTACGACGGCCTGAAGGGCGGCAAGGGCGTGAAAGTCTCCGGCGACCACCTGCAGACCACCAACCTGGGCGTGAAATATGCGCTGGAGTGCATTGAGCAGTGCGGATCGGTGGTGATTGAGGAGAAGCTGATCGGCGTCGAATTCAGCCTGCTGTCGTTCGTATCCGGCGACAAGGTCGTGGACATGCCGGCCTGCCAGGACCACAAGCGCGCGTTCGCGGGCGACACGGGCCCCAACACCGGCGGAATGGGCACGTACAACGACGCCAATCACTCGCTGCCGTTCCTGTCCAAGGAGGATATGGCCCAGGCCAGCGAAATCAACCGCCAGGTGGCCGCCGCCCTCATGAAAGAATGCGGCGAGCCGTACAAAGGAATTTTGTACGGCGGATTCATCGCGGTGAAGAACGGCGTGCGCGTCATCGAGTACAACTGCCGCTTCGGCGACCCCGAGGCGCTCAGCATCCTGCCGTTGCTCAAATCCGACTTTGTGAAAGTCTGCCAGTCGATCATCGACGGCACGCTGTCGCCGGAGATGGTGGAATTCGAGAACAAGGCAGCCGTCTGCAAATACATCGTCCCCAAGAGCTACCCGGACAAGAAGGAAGAGAAAGGTAAGACGTGCACCATCCCGGCCGACATCCCGGAGAACGTCCGAATGTATTTCGGCGACGTCACGAAGGGGAAGGATCCCCAGACGTACGTGCTCGGCACGTCGCGCGCCATCGGCGTCGTGGGCATCGGCGAGAACCTGGACATCGCCGAACAGGCTTCCGAGAAAGTCTGCGAGCAAATCTCGGGGCCGGTGCGCTTCCGCTACGACATCGCCACGGTGGAACTCACCGAGAAGCGCATCGACACCATGGCCAAACTGCGCCGCGACAACTCGACCGGAGGCTGAAGCCGTAACGCAGTGAAAAGGAAAGCCTGCTTGACTTTGGAGGTGCCCGGCGTAGGCTAGGCCCCTTTTCACCAATCCCATGAACTCCCTCATCGTCTTGCGGCGTCACTCGTCGGCTCTGCAGTTCGCAGCCGCGTGCGTCCTGACCAGCCTTGCAGTCATCGGACTGCCGCTGTTCGCAGAGAACTCGACCTCGGTTCCGTCCACGGCATACGGTGATTACATCGTCCGCCGCTTCCAGAAGACCGGCGCCGAGACGGCCCAGAGCTTCGACAACCGCTACGTGGAAACCAATGCATTCGATTTCGCCGCCTACTTCAGCCACACGTGTTTCCGTCCGACCGAATACGACATGGCCGCCTGCGAACGGGAGTTCGGACCGTACGCCAACTTGAAAGACACGCTGACGAGCGGCCAGCTCGGCGGCATCCTCACCCGCTACAAGTATCTGAGCGGCGCTGAAAAAGCCGTGACGCCGGAACCGGTCACCAAGACCAACGAACCCAAGCCGTCGGTGTACGTTGCACCGCAGCAAACGAACATCGAGGCATCCGCGATCCAGAAAGAGCGCGATGTGCGCGCCAAGCAAATCTGGGCAGTTTGCCAGAAGCGCTCCTCCGACCGCTCGGAGGCCGGACGCTGCTACCGCCGCAACGTGCGCCTGCTCAGCCAGGAATCCTGGACGCTGGACGTCGAGAGCAACGTCTACTAAAGCCGCTTGAGCGCCTCGTCTTCCTCCCATTTTTTCATGGCGTCGACGATGTCGCCGAATTCGCCCTCCATGACGGCGGGGATGTTCGAGAAGTTCAGGTTCATGCGGTGATCGGTAATGCGGTCCTGCGGGAAGTTGTAGGTGCGGATCTTCTCGCTGCGGTCGGCGGTGCCGATCTGGCTGCTGCGCGCGTCGTCGCGTTCTTTTGCAAGCTTTTCCTGCTGCGCCTGGTACAGACGGCTGC
>DAORHV010000158.1:0-3150 GCA_035438175.1 Candidatus Peribacteria bacterium | reverse complement strand
CCACATGTTCGTGGTGGAGAACATGCCCTGGTTCATGCCGTAGAAGAAGCCGATCATGGCCGTGATGACGATCAGCGCTTCGCCGAAGGTGCTGCGGCTGACGCCGCGGTGCGGAGGGATGTGCATACGCGAGAAGGGGGATGAGGTTGTCATTCTACCACGCCGTTGGCGAGTGTGAGCCACCCGACGAATGTCGAAACGATGTAGCCACCGGTGCGGCAACCTGGCACACTTCTCGTTAATGACGACGCGGAACGCCGCCGGCCCGGGGCGACGCACAGTTCGTGAACTGGTGGGGACGGTCGTGCTCTCGTTGGTGATTTTGGGAGCGCTGATCGCCGGCATGATGTGGTTTTACGCCCGCAGTAACGCCATTCTCACCCAAGAAGTCCGCGAGCGCCTGCAGACGTATGCTGCGCTGGCGGCAATGCAGTTCCGCGCCGAGGATCTGGCGCTCATCCGAGGACCGCAGGACGCCGGCAGCGCCGTCTTCAAACAAGCTGTGGCCCGCGCCGAATCCATCCGTGCGGGGCTGCCCGATGTGGCTTTCCTCTACGTCATGCGTAAAACGGATACCCCCGATCGATTGTCGTTCGTGGTGGAGAACGACATGCTGCATACCCAGAAGCAAATGGATCTGAACGGCGACGGCATCATCGAGGCCGACGAAGAGGTGCCGGCAATTGGGGATCCTTTCGATGCTTCCGCTGTTCCCGCGCTCCAGGGTCCGGCATTCGAAGGTCCGACGGCAGACCGGGAGATTACGCGTGACCAATGGGGTTGGTGGATGTCGGGTTACGCGCCCATTCGGGATACCGGCGGCAATACCGTGGCCGTGCTGGGACTGGATATGCATGCAGATCGCTTCATGGCCACCACACGGCGTATTTTTTCGCCACCCGCCTTGCTGGTCTCTCTCCTCACGCTGCTGCTGATGATGGGCGGCTTTTTCGGGTTCCTTTCCTACCGTCGCCTGAAACTCATGGAGACGCTGGATGCCCAGCGTCGGGCGATGGTCACCGTCGCGTCACACAAATTGGGCGGCCCCATCGCCACCGTTCGCTGGTGGATCGAGCTGCTGGACGGCGACGTGCTCCGGCAGCCAGTGGAGCTGCAGGAGGCAAAGAAAGAGCTGAGCGGTGCGGTGGAGCGCCTGTCCGAAGTCATGGGTCACCTGGAAGATGCCACGCAAATGGAAAGCACCGATCCGAAATTATGGCGCCGCCTGGCGACCGAAACGCAGGAAGAGTTGTCCGGCAAGCGCTGATGCACCTCGTGCGTTAGACAAATGCCTTTGCGGGCGGCCGCATCAGCAGGCTATGAAGCGCACCGGTGGATGAACGACAGCCCGCTCACGCGCTGCGGGGGAACGGAGGCAGCGCCGCCTCGATTGCCGAACGTTCGGTTTCCATCCATTCGGGCAACTTCAGCCCGCCGCCGAGCGCTTCGCGCTTCTCGTCCACGGTGAATCCCGGCGCGTCGGTGGCGATTTCGAACAGCACGCCGCCCGGCTCGCGGAAATAAATGGAGCGGAAATACGTGCGGTCCAAGATCGGACTTACGTTATGGTCGTGGTGCGACAGCGTCCGGTGCCACTGCTTCTGGTCGGCGTCGTTCTTGGTGCGGAACGCGATATGGTGGATGGATCCGGTGCCCATGGTGGCGGCGAAATACTCGGGTGCGCACTTCAGGTCGATGAACGACCGTGCTTTGGTGCCGAACGCGAACCGCGACGTGCCCAGGTACTCGGCGTGCTTGGTCATGCCCAATTCTTTAGTCAGGAAATCAGCCGTTTCCTCGTAGCCGGCCTCCAGCAGCGTCACGCCGTGCAGGCCGCGGATGGCATGCTCGGGCGGAACGGGGCCTTCCTCCCAGGCGTTCAGCGGCCGTTCGGCCGGATCGGCGACCAATTCCACGGTCATGCCGTCGGGGTCCTGCAGCAGCAGGAATTTCTCGCCGAACCGCTCGATGGGTCCCACCGCTTTCAGTCCTTTTTCCTGCAAACGCGTGACCCAGTACCCCAGCGACGCCTGCGGAATGGAAAACGCCGCGGCCGTCGCGCCGCCCAGTCCGGCCCGTCCGGCGAACGCGCCCTTCCAAATAAAGAACGTGAGAATCGTGCCCGGCGTTCCGACGCCGTCGCCGTAGTACAAGTGGTAGGCGGTCGGGTCGTCGAAGTTCACGGTGACCTTCACCAGGCGCAGGCCGAGGATATCCACGTAGAAATTGCGGTTGCGCTGGGCGTCGGAGGCGATGGCGGTCACGTGATGGTGTCCGAGCAGAGTCATGTCGATCTTGGGAAAATCGCAGTATAACACGTCTGCGCAACCGTTTCACCGAAATTTGGGAAAAATGGGTGTCATAAATCCGGGGCTCGCGCGTCATGTACCGCAGACCCTTTCCCTTTCCCCATCTTTCCTATGGCTACCATCATCGACCGCACGGGCGGCGACTCCACCGGACCCATGATGATCGTCACGATCATCGCCATCGTCGCGATCCTCGGGTTCGCAGTGTTCATGATGCGCTACCTTCCGGCGCAGCAGCAGTCGGGCGTGAACGTCCAGATCCCGGTTCCGACCACCGACAACGGCAACGCCAACCAGTAACATCGCCGTTCGGAAAGAAGGGGGTGGCATCTGCGCCTCCTTCTTTTTTGATGCGCGGAATGGCAAGAAACGGAGTGCCGCCCCGCGGGCCGCCCGCTAGCATTGGTCCGTGAAGAACAAGGAATCCGCCACCGGTACGTCGGAGGCCCACGCGGCCGCCGTGATCAAAGCGTGCGCGCTGCTCGAGGCGTCGGCCTCGGCGCCGGATCTTACGTCGCTGGCGAAGGGCGTGCACATGAGCGCGTCGAATTTCCACCGCGTGTTCCGCTCGCTGACCGGTCTCACGCCCAAGGCGTACGCCGCCGCGCTGCGCTCGAAACGCGTGCGCAAGGAGCTGGCCGCCGGTGCGTCCGTGACCGATGCGCTCTACGCCGCCGCCGACGAGGCCCTCGACGCGGTGCTCGCCTACGCCGCCGAGCAGTCAGAGCAGCGCGAGGAGGACGCCCGCTGCGTGACGTCCTCGAGGAGGCGCTGGCCGATCTCGACCTCGATGACGATGTCGAGGTCGTCACCCGCCATTACCTCAACACCAGCATTGAGC
>DAORHV010000157.1:0-3167 GCA_035438175.1 Candidatus Peribacteria bacterium | reverse complement strand
CTTCACCGCGACCTTGGAGCGCATGCCCGGATCGCGGGCGATGGCCATGATCTGCACGTCGCCGTTGCGGATTTCGGGGATCTCGAGCTCGAGCAGCTTGCGGACCAGGCTGGCGTGCGTGCGCGAGATGCGCAGCTGCGGACCCTTGCCGGTGAGTTCGACTTTGTCCAAGTACACGCGGATGCGCTTACCGGTGTAGTAGTGCTCGCCGGGGATCTGTTCGCGCCACGGGAGGGAAACGGTCATGCCTTCCACTTCGAGCGTGACCCAGTTCGGTTCGACCTTGGTGACGCTGGCGGTGAGCAGTTCGTTCTCGCGGTCCTTGAACATTTCGAACAGCGACTTCTTCTCCACTTCCTGGAGCTTCTGGATGATGACCTGCTTGGCGGCCTGGGCGGCGATGCGTCCGTAGCCGACCGGCGTGACGTCGATTTCGATTTCGTCGCCTTCCTCGGCGTCGGGCTTCACTTTCTTGGCGTCCTTCACGGATACCTCGAAGTTCTCGTTGAGCACTTCTTCCACGACTTCCTTCACCAGGATGACGGACGGCATGTCCTGGTCCTCGCGCAGGACGATGCGGATTTCCTGCTCCTTGTTGCCGTAGTCCTTGCGGTACGCGGTGGCGATGGCGAGTTTGACGGCCTCGAGGACGTCCTCGGGCTTCACGTTTTTCTCGGCGCAGATCTGGTTGATGGCTGCGATGAACGACGCTTTCATGGGATGAAGGGAAAAGAGAATGATCCGGGAAGGCCACCACTCCGTTGAAACGGACTAGTAGAGCTACTCAAATCATCCCTATTGTACGGGTCGAGTAGTCTTTACGCAAGTAGATGGGCTCGTTCAAGCCTTCTCTGCCTCGCCGATGCCTTCCAAGAAGGCGCGCTTGTGGAGACCTGAATATGTCGGCAGCAGCGAAAGGATTTTGTAGGCCAGCAGCTTCCATCCCGAAGGCACCCGGTCGAACTCCGGCATCTTTTTTTTGAGCGCCGCCGCCGAAGCTCCCAGCGTCCGCATGCGGTACAGCGACTGCTCCAGTTCTATGTGGTGATGGTGCAGCCCGCGGGCGGACGGTTCGTACAACAGCGGAACCCCGGCATGCCGCAGGCGCATTCCCCACTCGATGTCTTCCCAGCCGTACAGGGTCATGTCCTCGCGGAACGGATGCGCTTTGGCCGTCACGGTCGGCAGGCTGATGTGGCTGGTGTACGTGAACAGGTGCTGGCGCTCGACCGGAATGGTCACGTGCTCGTATTCGGTAAGCATGCCGTATCCGAACTGCCAGCCCGACCGCTCGAGCCAGCGCATGACCGGCGTGATGACGCAGGCCGGGTCCCAGGTGGTGAAACCGAGCATGGCCGCACCCGGCTGGATCGGCTTGGCGTGTTTCGCGCAGGCGTCGGCATCCAGGAAGATGTCATCGCCGATGTACAAACAGCGCGGAGCGGCCGCCACGGCCGTCCCGGCGTTGCGCGCGGTGCCTTGCTGGCTCTTGGGGACTTCCAGGAAGCGCACGGCCAGACGCCAACGCGGCTTGGCGAAAAGTTCCGCCGTCTTGTCATCGTGTCCGTCGCTGACCACGATGATTTCCAGGTCGGCGGCGATGGTCTGCTTCTCCAGCACGTCCAGGCACAGCGCCAGAATGGTGCTGCGCCGGTAGGTGGGGATGATGACCGAAAGGGCGGGCATGGACACACTATAGCTCGGTCGGACGGTAGGCGCGCATGTCCGCGCCCGCTAGACCAGAAGCAGGATCAGCCCGAAAATCGCGCCGCCGATGCCGATGCATTTCCGCGGTGTTAATTCATCATGGAAGAGGGCGGCTGAGAGCACTGCGATAGCGGCCACCGATGCAGCGCTAGCCGCGTCCATGAAGCCCGGATTCGGCGCGGCTTTATAGCCGACGATGACGAAAAGGTTGTAGGACATGGTCACCACGCTCAAGGCGAACAGCCAGGGAGCATTGTGCAGGAGGGGGCGGAGCGAGGTTTTTTTGAATGCCATTTCCAACAGCACGATCGCCGAATAACACAACGAGATATACATCAGCATGATGGTCGACGGAATGCCCGAGTCATTCATGGAAATGAGTACGAGAGCCTGCGCGCTCCAGAATCCGAAGGTCAAGAACGCGTAGGCGATCCATGCGCGGTTGCCGGAGTGTTTCGCGGGGCCTTTGTCGACGAGGACCAAATACAAGAAGCCTAGAATGACTGCGACGGCGAAGATCGTCTTCGGCGTGAGCGCAGCACCGAAGAAAAAAGGTGAGAGAAGAGTGGTGGCCACGACGTAACTTTTCCCCACGAGCACCGGATAGCCTGCATTGGGAGTGATTTTGAGCGATCGCAGCAGGAAACTGTTTCCCAGCCACAGAAATACCGCCACCAGACCAAGAAGCGCCAAGTTGATGATACTGACTGCAAGCGCGATATGCTGATACGTATTGAGCACGAAGAGCGCGACGGCGGGCAACAGGAAGAACGCCAAATTGAGAATTTCGTTGGGAATATTCGCCGGACGGAGCTTTCGTAAAATGAGATAAAGAGTCGTGGAGCTCGTGAAGGTGATCACCACGTACAAGGTCCAATGCATACATGCATTATAACGATAGTTCTCGTGAATTACCGGATGTAGGCAGTGCGTCCAACTGAGAAAGCCCCGTTGGCGCTTCGGGATTGAGGCAGTAGGGTATGCCCGTGCGTACCTTGTATATCGATCTGGCCGGAGCCGAACGTTCGTTCGCGCTGGTGGACGACACGCATGTCGTCGGCAGCGTCACGATCGACGATCACCGCGCCGAGGAACGGCTGATGCCGGCAATCGATGCGCTGCTGAAGGACGCCGGCTGGAACCGCGAAGACCTCACGCACGTCGCGGCGGTCACCGGACCCGGCGGCTTCATGACCATCCGCGTCGCCGTCAGCCTGGCCAACGCCATCGCGTTCGCGCTTGGCATTCCGTCAACCGGACTGCACTTGAGCGACGTGTGGCATGCCAGAGTCACGAGTGACGAGTCACGAGTCACGGGAACAATGGCTGCTCGGAACTCGGAACTCCGAGCCCGCGACTGTGTTTGGTTGCATTCGACCAAGAAGACCCACGCGTTCGCGCGTGGTTTCGGCTCGTTTGAAAAGCTGTGGCCGGAGGCGGTGCTGCAACCCATCGGCGAG
>DAORHV010000156.1:0-3171 GCA_035438175.1 Candidatus Peribacteria bacterium | reverse complement strand
TCGCCGCTGCTGAAGTTCTTCAAAGACGGTTTCCTGGAGCAGCTGCAGCAGATGACCGGCGCCCAGAAAGGCGACGCGCTGTTCTTCGGCGCCGACCGCTACAAGATCGTCTGCGCCGCGCTGGCCAAGGTGCGCGCCGAGGCAGCCAAGCGCTTTAAACTCATCGACGAAACCACGCACGCCATGCTGTGGGTCACGGACTTCCCGATGTTCGAGGAGAACGACGACGGCAGCCTGACGTTCTCGCACCACCCGTTCACCAGCCCGCACCCGGAGCAGTGGAAAAACCGCAAAGAGAAGCCGACCGACGTGCACGCGGTGTGCTACGACCTGGTGCTGGACGGTTACGAACTGGGTTCCGGGTCCATCCGTATCCACGACCCAGTGCTGCAGAGCGAAGTGTTCGACATGCTCGGCATCAACGCCGAGGACCAGCAGAAGCGCTTCGGGCACATCCTGAAGGCGTTTGAATACGGCGCCCCGCCGCACGGCGGTTTCGCGTACGGCATCGACCGCGTGGTGATGATTCTGGCCGGCGAACCGAACATCCGCGAAGTGACGCCGTTCCCGAAGGACCAGAAGGCCAAGGACCTGATGCTCGGCGCGCCGTCGGCGATGCCCGACGCGCAGATCGCCGAACTGGGTCTGACCATCAACGAGCCGGTCGCCTGATTTCGCCGCCGTGAGCAGCCTTAAACGGTCCGTTGTGCATACGATTTGTTGCGCGCGCCGCGGCTGCGGCGTAGACCATGGCCATGCATTTCAGCATGAAACGTGTTGGGTGCTCCGTCGGCATTCTGCGGCCCCCGGCCACCGAGATGTCGCGCCTGCTCTCGGATCAGGTGGACCGCAAGCGCGAGGTGGGCGAGGCCGAACAGGCTGCGCATTTGGATGAACAGATCGACCAGATGGCCGAGATGTTCCGCATGGCCGTGGAAGGACTGGGCATGCACCTGAACATCACCCAGTACCAGCTGCACGGAACGGATAGGCTGCGCGTGCTTTCGCGTAAGCGTACCCGCAACGTGCGCGAGAACGACATCCTGGCGACCATCGATCCGCCGCCGAGCGTCTACGCGTTCACAACCGGATTGCAGGGCAACCCGCTGCAACGGGCGGTGCTCGCCTACACCGACGCTCAGGAGTTCGCAGATTCGGCCCAGCTGCTCGGTTCGAACGTGGTGCATATGGTCGGCAAGCAACTGGATGAGCATACGTTCGCCCTGCGCCGGGTGTTCGCGCTGTATACCTCGCCCGACGAAGCAACGGCCGCCAACCGGTTCGACCGTAACGCCAAAGTCGTGCGACAGGCGGTGCTGTACCCCGAAATCCCGCCCGACGAGCGTCCGCGCAACGACGGGGAGATCGTCATCCCGTTCGACCGGCTGGGCGAGGACGACTGCCGCGGACTGTTCCGCGAGAGCCGCTCGAAGAACGCATAGGCGGCAAGCGCCACGGGATGCCAAAAAGTATGATTTTGTGGTACAATGGTGAGATCGGTTTCTGCGCCAGAACGCAGGCCGGCCACACCGCATGGACGACCCCGTTCTCCCTCCCGCCGGCACCCCCGAGGCTCCCGCGACTCCCGAAGCCGTTCCGGCTCCGGCCAACGACGGCCTGCAATCGGCCGCGGACGAACGGATGTCCATCGACAACGCCAAGAAGTCCACCGACCGCGAACGTGAAATGCGCAAAGTGGCGGAAGTGGGTCAGAAGCGCTTTCAGCGCGAAGCCAATATCAAGAAACGCCTGAAGGACGAGGCCGCCAGCCGCGATAAACGCTGGCAGGCCGCCGCCAACGAAGCGGCGTTGAAGAAAGAGGAAAAGAAGGAAGCCGCCACCGGCTACCGCAAATCGTACCGCCAGCGCGAGAAGGAAATCGCCGAAGATAAGAAGCGGAAGGAGAAGATCCGCTTGGAAATGGAGGCCAAGGAAAAGGCCAAGGCCGAGGAACGAAAGAAGCAGGCCAAGTACATGAACGAACTGCATGAGCAGGCGCGCATCAAGGGCGACCAGGAACGCAAGAAACTCCAGGCCGAGGAGGAGCACGACCGTTTGACGCGCGAGGCCCAACGCAAGTTCCGCACCCGCATCGAGGAGTTGGACCATGAATTTTCAGCCGAGATCGAACGGGCGTCCATTGCCACGCAGGCCCGCAAAGTGGTGATCCAGAACGCGGCGCAAAAAAAGTACTACAGCCTGGAATCGTGGCACCGCATGCGGGTGACAACGCTGGACAGCGAAATCCGCAACAAATTGTCGGCCGCAGGCGTAGGCGTGAACGCGATCCAAGCCGAAGAACGCCGCAATGACATCAAGGCGCAATCACGCAACAAGTACCACGCTATCGAAAAAGAATTCCAGGAGCGCCAGGCCGAGATCGCCATGGACACGCAGCGGGAGAAGGCGGGTGCCGATAACGACCTCAGGATACTGAGGCTGCGCGCCGAGGAGAATCTACGCCTGCAAAAACGCAAAGCCGAAGTCGATTTGGGCCGCACGCTGGAGGATATAGCCACCTCCGAGAAGAAAAAACCTTCGCGTCCGTAGTACCAGCGTGAGACACTATCGGCATGCCGGGGTGGCGAAATGGCAGACGCATCAGCCTTAGGAGCTGACGGGGGCAACCCCATGGAGGTTCAAGTCCTCTCCCCGGCACCAACCAGAGCAAAAAAAGAGGGCTATCAGCCCTCTTGCAGTCTCGTTTTGGAAAAGAATCAGGTAATCGGAATCGGCGCTGCGACGGCGCGGGCGCGGCGGGTGTCGGTGATCGCTTTTTCCAGGGCACCCATGCGTCCTGCGTCGGCTCCCGGCACCTGCTGGAGGTGGGCGAGCTCGGCGGAGTTCGTGCGGATAATCGCATCGCGCTTGGCCGGCATGTCGGTGTCCGGCAATGCCGCGGCACGATCGGATTCGCCGCGTAAATGCCGGGTGACTTCCGCGGTCTTGCTGCGCTGGATGGTGGATTGGAGTGCGCGCAATTCGGTCATGCGGGCGGCGGGCGGCGTGGCGAACTCGGACAAGTGAGCAATTTCTGCCGTCACGGCGGCGTAGGTGGTGTCGTGGGCGGCGATGATGGCCGGGCCGCTGCCGTCGGGGCCGCCGCGGGTATCCATGAGCGCGACGCGGGCCCTGTTGGCTTTGTCGGTGGCCTCACTCAGATCTTTCGTG
>DAORHV010000155.1:0-3205 GCA_035438175.1 Candidatus Peribacteria bacterium | reverse complement strand
CGGGACGTAGCTCAGTTGCCTAGCCTCGCCATGCGAGACGTTTTATAAAAAGGCGCGCCGCGCTACCTGAAAGCTGATAGAGTGGACGAAGTTTCGGGACGTAGCTCAGTTGGTAGAGCGCCTGGTTTGGGACCAGGAGGCCGCGAGTTCGAGCCCCGCCGTCCCGACCAGTGCAATTCGCAGACCTCTCTTGTGATCCTCGGTTTGGGACCATGCCGCGTCGCGAAGCGAGAGAGCCCCGCCGTCCCGACCATCGTTCAACTTTTATTATGCCCCCCGCTCTGGGTCGGGGGCAGTGTTTGTCTGATCGACACGGCTGGTGATCATCACCGTGCCGCGGCCGTCTTGGTTGCCGGTGTCTGCGAGGCGCTTGAGCTGGAAGGCGTAGGTTGCGGCGACGTCGGCGAAGGCCGGGCTCGGTTGGTCAGCCGGCCCTTTGATGCACACCGGATGCTGGATATTGAGCAGCTTGGCGAATTCCTCGCCGAAGACTTTGCGCAGGTCGAACCACTGCAGGAAATTGTATTCCGGGCGGGTCGTGAACGGTGGAATCGGCGGCGCGATCATGACAAATCGCGACGAATGGCCGGGTGCGATGTGGCGCGCGTACCCCTCCGCCGTGTGCCGCGCTTCTTCGCGGGCCATGGAGCGGAGTTTTTCCAGCGCCTGCTGGTCGCCTGCCATTGCTTTTTCGTATGCCTCTTCGAACTCGTTGCCGCGCAGGGGGCGGATCATGGCCGCCCGGCTCGCAATCCGTTCGATCGCGTCTTCCGACCGCAGAGCTTCCTGTGTTCCATGGTGCAGCGGCTGGAACAGGCGCGGGTGGAAACTCACGTCGAATTTGTATTTTTCGGCGGGTTTTCTCCATCCGCCAGGCCCCAGCCGTTCGGCGCAGGTTTGCCGCAACAAGTGTTCCACAAGGGGTTTGTCCAAATCCCAGACGTCGCCGCGGTCTTCGGTGGCCGAATTCCCGTCGGCAGGCGCGGAACGTGTAATGTTGGGCCGCCCGAAGAATCCTTTTCTGCCGCTGAGAAAGTCACTCACACGACGTTCCTGGTCGGTTACTTTTGGCTTGCGCTTGGCCTGTGCCTCCCTTTTCTCCTTCCGGATTTGCTCGGCAGAGCGCGGCACAGGATGCTTGCCCAGGAGCTGGGCGTACGCCGTGCGCAGCGTGTCCGTCAGGTCCAAGCCTTTGAAGTTCTTCGGAACGCCGAATACCACCGGCACCGACAAGCCGCCGTAGACCTCCTTCTGTTTGCCGACGGTTCGGACCAGTGTCGCGAGCAAATGATCGAATCGCGCGCGGACGCTGTCGGGCGACGAGGTGTCGATCGGCTCTTTGAGCGTTTCTTCCAGGCGGATGTCGTCCTCGCCGTGCGCGGCTACCACGCTGGTGGACATGACGAGCGTGCCTTTGCTTTCGCCGTACACCGCCGATGAAATGGCTCGATATGCCGGCATAGTGCATTACGATAAATCATTTCGAATACTTGTCAATAATCCCGGATTCTTGCAAAATCAAGCACCCCTTTTAGAGTAGTCCCATGAATCCGCTTTCCCCCAACGGCGAGCCAGAGGCAGCCGCAGAGGTCCAGGCCGTGGCCTTGGAGCTCGGCACACCCGTGCGGTTTTTGAAGCTGGACGCGAAAACCGGTTTGCCGGTGTTGATGGGCCCCGACATCGCCGGGGGGTTCGTGCACGCGGCGGTGGGGACGAAAGGGTATGTCTTCGATCCCAAATGCGAGGTGCACGTCGCCGACGATTTGCCGGGGAACGTTCAGTACACCGCCAAAACCAGCGTCATCAAAAGCGTCGCTCTGCGAGACGGTGCGTATTTCCTAACCACCATGTCCGGCAGCGTGTACCAAGTGCTCCTCACGGGGGGTGATCCCATCATTGCTCCGGGGGGCAAGCCCCGCGAGGTGACGCCGGATGCCAGCGACAAGTCGGTGGTCGGCAAAACGACTGAAGTCGTGGGAAGCAGTCGCTGGACCTTCAAGGACATCCTGCGAAGATTGGGCGGCGGCTGATTAGGCCGGCAATTCCACGCGTTCGTGCGGATGGTGCTTGTTGTGCAGTGCGATGACGGCTTCCAGATCGCCGGGATCGTCGCAGCCGAGCAGCCGGTTGCGGGATCCGGCCGTTCCCAGCAGCCGGGCGCGGATCTCTCCGAACATGCGATCGAAAAGAGGGTGCCGGGTGGTGTGCCCGTTGATGCCGAAGTGGCACAGGTGGCTGAGCCACGGGTCATGAAAGTCCGACGCGGGTGGTCCTGCGGCGGCGCGGCGCGGACGTCCTTCGGGCTTCAGCAGCCATTCCTTGTCCATCCGCAGCACGTACTGCGTGATGCCCGGCAGCTGCGCCTCACCGTCGGCCCCGTCGGCGCCGGCGTAGAGTTTCAGTTTTTCGGCCTGCGACTCCAGCTGCTCATCCACCGATCCCATGTCGATGTGTTCATGCAGCGCGCGGTTGCCCACGAAACGCAGCACGCGGTCGCGCACGCCATCGATCACGTCGCCGACGACGATCATTTCGGGTTTCCAGTCCAGCCGCGTGAGCGCATGAGTGAGCAGCAAGTGGACGCCGTCGGTACCGCCCTGCGACAAGCGGTTCACGGTGAACAGCAGGCCGCCGGCTTCGGCGACCGAATACGGTGGCGAGACGTACGGGCGGTCTTCTTTGCGCGATGACGGAAGGAGGCTGCTCATGAAGTCCGGCACTCTACCCAAGCGCAAAATCCTGTCAAAAGAATCCGGCCGGACCGAAGAGTGCTAGAGTAGCCTCCTCATGGACAAGAACGCCCCATTGGCATTCCGGCTGCGCCCCAAGTCCTTGGACGAATTCTTCGGCCAGACCGAGGTGGTAGGCGAGGGGACGGCGCTGCGCAAAGGCATTGAGAAAGACGCGCTCAGCTCGCTCATCTTCGCGGGGCCCCCGGGCACGGGGAAGACAACGCTGGCAAAAATCGTTGCGGAGACGACCAAGGCGCAATTTATGCAGCTGAACGCGGTGACCAGCGGCGTGAAGGACATCAAGGAAGTCTGCGCGCAGGCCGAACAGCTGAAGACCAGCCTCGGTCAGCGCACGCTGCTGTTCGTGGATGAAATCCACCGCTTCAACAAGAGCCAGCAGGACGCGCTGCTGCCGTCGGTCGAGAACGGCAACGTCATTCTCATCGGCGCCACCACCGAGAATCCGTATTTCT
>DAORHV010000154.1:0-3254 GCA_035438175.1 Candidatus Peribacteria bacterium | reverse complement strand
ACGCCAGCGCATCGCCGTTCTCCAGCACGGGCAGGAATTTCAGGCCGTCCATTTCCTCGGCTTCCTCGTCGTTGTGCAGCCGGTCTTCGTCCTTGTCCTCGAAGTACACGCGCAGGAATCCGTCGAACGTCACCGTCTGTCCGGTGGCGCGGAATCCCCAGGTGTCCTGCTTGCCCTTGGCCTCGATGTCGGCACCCACGCGCTTGATCTCCGCGGTGGCCATCTGCGTGGCCATCGTGCGGTTCCAGATCAGCGAATACAGCTTCAGCTGCTGCTCGTCCAACGCGCCGGCCACCGATTGCGGCGTGCGGTTGATTTCGGTCGGGCGGATGGCTTCGTGCGCTTCCTGGGCCCCCTTGGCTTTGGTCTTGTAGGTGCGCGGGGTGGGCAGCACGTACTCGCGGCCGTACAAATGCTGGACGGTTTCCTTGGTGTCGTCCAATGCCTTCTGGCTCAGGTTCACGGAGTCGGTACGCATGTAGGTAATCAAACCCGTGGTGCCGATGCCTTTGCCGAGGTTCACACCTTCGTACAACTGCTGGGCGACCACCATGGTCTGCTTCACCGAGAAGCCCAGCTTGCGGCCGGCTTCCTGCTGCAGCGTGGAGGTGGTGAACGGCGGCGGCGGGGTCTTCTTCAGTTCCTTGGTCTCCACGTTCTTCACCGTGAACGACGCGCCCTCCAAATCCTTGGTCACATGCTCGGAGTCGGCGGCCGAACCCGGCACGAATTTCTCGCCGTTCTTCTCCTTGAATTGCGCGGTGAACTGCTCGCCGCTGGCCTTCTTCATTTTGGCGTCGATGCTCCAATACTCCACGGCGTTGAACGCCTTGATCTCGCGCTCGCGGTCCACGATCACGCGCACGGCGACCGACTGCACGCGTCCGGCCGACAGTCCGCGGTAGACCTTCTTCCACAGAAACGGCGACAGCGTGTATCCCACCAGGCGGTCCAGCACGCGGCGGGCCTGCTGGGCGTGTACCAATTCCATGTTGATGGTGCGCGGGTTCTCGATGGCATGCTTGATGGCGCTCTCGGTGATCTCGTGGAACACGATGCGCTTCACCTCGCCCTGCTTCTTCACCTTCAAGGCCGAGAGCAGGTGCCATCCGATGGCTTCTCCTTCGCGGTCTTCATCGGTCGCGATCATGATGTCGTCCGCCTCCTTTAATGCCGCTTGCAGCGTTTTCACCGTGGCGGCCTTCTCTTTGGGCACGATGTATGTCGGCTCGTAGTCATGATCCACGTCGATGCCCAATTCCTTTTTAGGGAGATCGCGGATATGACCCATGCTGGATTCCACGATGTAATCTTTCCCGAGGAACCTCTTGATGGTTTTGGCTTTCGTCGGGCTCTCGACGATAACAAGGTGAGTCGGCATACGATAATGCAGGGTCTTTCAAGTGCCGCCCGTTGTCAAGCAAGGCCCATCCTTGGGCTTGCCCCGGCCCCAAACATGGCCCCAATGCTAAAGTTGTGGTACAATACCTTTAATATGCGCGCCGGACCCACCGTCGAGACCCCGAGTGAGACCCCCCGCGAACGCGCCGGCCAACAGCCGGAAGTTTCGGTTGCCGAACAGCCGACGCAATCGTTGCTGGAAAAACTGAAACTGGAAATCATCGCGTTGCCGGTGAAGGCCGCCGATGTCGGCAGTGTCGCCGTGCCCGCCGGAACCGACCGCGAGAAAGTGCTGCGCCAGGAAGTCGACAAGCGCTACAACGAAGTCGAACGCAAAATCAGCCTGGCCGTGGAAAGCGGCGTGCTGACCAAAGACGACGCGAAAAACATGGAGCGCTTCCTCCAGCAGAAGCGCGAGGAGCTGGCCAAGGAAGATCCGTATCTGGAAGGTTCCAACCGCGACAACGTGCTCACGCGCGGCATCGCCTATCTGCAGAACTACGCCCACGCAAAAGCCAATGAAGGCACCCTTGTGACCAACGCGGTCGACGGTGCCGCCAACTTTGCCGCATGGTCGGGCATCTCGCACGGTCTCGGCGCTGCCACCACCGCGCTGCTCACGCGCGCCGCCATGGGGTCCGTCGCGGGTCCGGCCGGCATCGTGGCCGGTGTCATCGGTGGTATCGGCGGAGGCGTCCTCATCCAGAAGGCCGGAGCGTTGCTCTCGAAAGTCGGCATCCCGCCCAAAGTCGGCGGACTCATCGCCAAGGCCGGCGCCATCCTTGCGGTCGCCGCACTCTCCCCCGCGTCGCTTCCCGCCATGGGTGCTTCGGCGCTCGTGGGTCTCGTGATGTACGGCGCCAACCGCGCGGTTCAGACGGCCAACGAAGAACAGCGCAAGCGTCAGGCTCTGTCGGCCATGGGTGCCGCCGCCTAACGAAAACACGCCGCGTTTTTCAGCGCATGACATGTCTGTTTGACGAACGTTTTAGCCCTAATCAAAGCCAGATAGTCGTTGACTACAACCGATTTTGGTACTGAACGCCAGAATAGTGATCTGAACTTGTACTCAATGCTTTTGGCTTTGGTAAGCCACGTTGGCTTGTGAATCACGTTTACCCATGCATTTCAAGTCTTTTTTGGCTTGCCGTCGCGGTTCGTGCTCGTAGAATGCGTCTCATCTACTTCCTACCCCAAGATTCTCATGTCCAAGCAGGATCTGATCGCCGCCATTGCGGACGCTTCCGGCGTCACCAAGCGCGCTGCATCCGACGCCCTCGAGGCGCTCATCTCCACGGTGACCAAGGAGCTCAAGAAGGGTCACAACGTCACGATCACGGGCTTCGGCACGTTCCGTGTCAGCAAGCGCCAGGCTCGCATGGGTGTCAACCCGCGCAACCCGACGCAGAAGATCAGCATCCCGGCTATGAAGGTTCCGTCCTTCAAGGCTGGCAAGACCCTCAAGGATGCCGTTCGTTAATCTGAAGTCGACTTTCTAACGCAAGAAGAAGAGTCCCGCCGTAAGGCGGGATTTTTCGTAAAGGGGACTCTGTTCCAATGCGCGGTTCCGCGCTATCATGCCCGGCGATGGATCAACTGATCATCGACACTCTCGGCACGCTGCTCACGCTTATCGGCATCCCGTTCGAAAAAATCACGGTGAAGCAGGAGAACGAAATCACGCGCGTGGACGTGGTCTGCAACGAGGCGAGCCGCCTGATCGGCTGGCACGGCGAGACCCTGAACTCCGTGCAGCACCTGCTGAAGTCCGTCATCCGCTCGCTCAAGAAGATGGAGAAGGCTCCGTTCCTGGTTTTGGACGTGGACGGTTACCGACTGATGCAGGAGGACAA
>DAORHV010000153.1:0-3258 GCA_035438175.1 Candidatus Peribacteria bacterium | reverse complement strand
CGCAACATCGACGTCGCCAAGCAGATCCTTACGCTGCTGGGTAAACCCGAAAGCCTCCTCACGTTCGTGGCGGATCGCCCCGGCCACGATTGGCGCTATGCGCTGGATGCCTCTTCCACCCACGTGCTGGGCTGGAAACCGAAGATCGATTTCGACGAAGGACTCAGGCGGACAGTGGATTGGTACCGAGGCCGTTTTGAGCAAGAAGCTGCTCTCTGATTTCCTGTGCGCGTGCATAGACCGTTTGTGTTGCTATCCGCAGTGCGACATCCGGCGCAACCAGATGTTTCATGATGCCGAATGCATGCATGCCCTCACTGTTTGCCGCCGCATCGGCCATGATGCCGATTGCATTTCTGCGGGTCTTTTCCGGCGCTCCCGCGGGTGCGTAGATGAATTCCAGCGGGACATTTCTGTCCGGATCGTGTTCGTACATTTCAAATAGCAGGATCATGGTTGCGTGAAAATCCTCAACAAGCTGCTTGAACTGCGTGTCGCTCATGTTGCCGTCCTGCTTTTGCCGCAAGACTTCATTCGTTACTTCATCGAGGCGATCCATTGCCTGGCGGTAATTCACGGTGGTCATGCCGTAGTTATAAAATTGATAATTTTTCTTGTCAAATATGTCTCACCAGTGCACGGAAATTCAAGGTACACTGTCCGCAATGAAGATCGTGCTCGCGACCGGCATCTACCCGCCCGACATCGGCGGTCCGGCCACGTACGTGCGTGAATTGGCGCGTGAACTCACCGAACAGAAGCACGAGGTGACGGTGCTCACGTACCAGACCATCTTCGTCGACCACTCGCCTCCGCCCGCCTGGAAGATCATCCGCGTGCCGCGCGGCGGCGGCATGTTCTTCGCGTGGCGCAACTATTCCAAGGCACTCAAGCAGTACGCCAACGACGCCGATTGCGTGGTGTGTTTCTCGTCGGTCAGCTGCGGCGTACCGCTGTGGATGTCCGGCATCACCAAGCCCAAAACCATGCTGCGCCTGGGCGGCGATTTCTTCTGGGAGCGCTACACCGCCGTCGGCGGCGGACTCGGATTGCAGGCGTGGTACACCAACGGCAAGCCCGAGTCGTTCGGTGATCGCGTCAATCTCTTCATCACGCGCTTCATGAACGGTTTGGTCATGGGCCGCCTGCTCAACCGCTTCGACCACGTGGTGTACTCCACCCAGTACCAGCTCGACATCCACAAGAACCACTACAAGAAACTGCCGGACACGCTGGTGCTGCAGAACGCGCTCCCCGGCGGATCGCCGATGCTGCACGCCATGCACTCGCCGCTGAAACTGCTGTTTCTGGGCCGCTTCGTGCGGTTCAAGAACGTCATCGCCCTGCTGCACGCATTGCGCGATTTCCCCGACGCCACGCTCACCATGACCGGCGAAGGGCCCGAGCGTCTGCGCTTGAAGCAGGAAGCCGAGGCCAGCGGACTCAGCCAGCGCGTCACGTTCCTGCGCCCGGTGTTGTCCGAGGACAAGCAGCGCCTGTTTGCCGATCACGATTTGCTCGTGCTGCCCAGCATTACCGAGATCAGCCCCAACGTCGCGCTGGAAGCGCGCGGATCGGGCCTGCCCGTGCTGCTCACCCAGCAGACCGGCCTGAGCGGCGAACTGACCAAAGGCATGGTGAAGGCCCCGCTGCATACCGCCGCCGACATCGCCCGTGCCATCGCTTCCGTGAAAACCAACTACGCGGACATCGCGCGCGAAGCCGCGTCGCCTCCGCTCCAGCGTCCGTGGTCGGCGGTGGCCCAGGAATGGGTCGCGCTGTTCTCACGCCCTCGATGAAACTCCTCATGATTTCGGGCGACCGTTCGCTCCTGCAGGGCAAGCAGGGAGCCTTTTATGCCACGCTGCAGGAATTCCACACGCACTGGGAGCGCATCGACGTCATCACGCCGCGCACGGAGGAATCGCTGCTGTCGCCCAAGGAATTCTTCGGCAACGTCTTCTTCCATCCGTGTTCGTCTGGCTTGCCCGGGCAACCCGGCTGGATTGAAAAGAAAGGCAAAGAGCTGATCGCCCAGCACGGCCACCAGGTGATGACGGTCCATGAGTATCCGCCGTTCTACAACGGCATCGGCGCGCGCAGGCTCATCAAGGCCACCGGCGTGCCGGCCGTCTACGAAATCCACCATCTCATCGGCGAACCGCAGCCGGCGTCCCTCACCGAATGGATCGGGCGCCTCATGTCGCGCTTGTGGCTGAAGGCCGATTTGAAACCGGCCGCAAAGATCCGCACCGTCAACGGGACCGTGCGCGACACGCTGGTGCGCTGGGGCGTGGACGGAAGCCGCATCGCGGTGGTGCCGTCGTTTTACCTGGATCGCGAGGTGCTCAAGCCGGATGCGGGTGTGACCAAACAATACGACGTGGTGTTCTGCGGACGGCTTGCCGCCAACAAAGGATTGATGGACGTGATCCGCGCGGTGGCGTCGCTGCCCGAGGTCACGCTGCTCGTGATCGGCGACGGCGAGATGCGCACGGAGGCCGAGACGCTGACGCAGTCGCTGGGCGTGGTCGACCGCGTGACGTTCTGCGGCTGGCTGCCGACCCAGAACGACGTGATGAAGAGCATCCAGTCGGCCAAGGTCTTGGTCATGCATTCCAAAAGCGAGGGCGGCCCGCGTGTGTCGCTGGAAGCCATGGCGCTGGGGATGCCGGTCATCGCCACCAAAGTCGGCGTGATGCCCGACGTAATCCAAGACGGCGTGAACGGCGTGCTCACCGGCGGATCGGTTGCCGAATTGGCCGGGCATATCAAAACGCTGCTGGCCGACGACAACCTGCGCTCGCGCATGGGCGCCGAAGCGGCCAAGATCATCGACCGGTTCGAGAAAAAGAAGCTGATCAAAGACTACGCAGATTTCCTGAAAGCCAACGCCCGATGAAACTCCTCTTCATCACCCAGAAGCTGAAACAACAGGACGCCTTCGGCATCCTGTGGGTCCGCGCGTTCCACGCCCAGGGCTACGACGTGGAGGTCATTTGCCTGGAAGGCGACGGCCAGAAGCTGGAGTTCCCGGTGCACACGCTCGGCAAAGAACACGGCGCGCCGCGCTGGAAGTCGGTGATGGAATTCGAGCGCCTGATCCTGTCGCTGAAGTACGACCGCGTGTTCGTGCATATGGCGCCGGTGTGGTACGCGCTGGGCTGGTGGGTGTGGCTGGCGCGCGGCATCCCGACGTACCTGTGGTACACGCACTACAAAATGCAGCTGGGCGTGCGGTTGTTCGGCTGGTTCGGC
>DAORHV010000152.1:0-3286 GCA_035438175.1 Candidatus Peribacteria bacterium | reverse complement strand
CGATGTTCTGCTCCAGCCACGCCAGGAAGCTTTCGTCGGCGATGGCGGCGATCTTGATGACCTCCACCAGGCCTTCGGCCAGCACGGCGGGCGGGAGATCTTTCAGCAGTTCGACGTCGATGACGACCGCGGCGGGATGCGCGATGACGCCGATGATGTTCTTGGTCGAACCCAGGTTCACGCCGTTCTTGCCGCCGATGCTGGCATCCACCATGCCGAGCGTGCTGGTGGGCACATGGATGCACGGCACGCCGCGCATGAACACGCCCGCCACGAATCCGCCGAGATCGGTGATCATGCCGCCTCCGACGTTCACCACCACGGTCTGGCGCGAACAGCCGCCTTCCAGCATGAGCGTGGTGATGCGCTCGACTTCCTTCAGCGACTTGGAACCGTCACCGCTGTGCACTTCTATGCCGATGCTGTCGAGCAAGCCGGCCTGCACTTCCTTGGCGATATGCGCCACGCCCTTGTCGTACAGCACGACCGTGCGGTCGGGATTCAGCAGTCCGATGACGTCCTTGATCTGGTGCCTCAGGCCCGCGCCGAACAAGATGCGCGTCGGGACACGCTGCAAGGCCGGTGGGACGAGATTGACGGTGCGCATGGGTACAGTCTAGACCACTCGCTTACCGAGTGCCGAGGCGACGGCGGTGATGCCGTCCATACAATCGTTCCAGTGTTCGGCGTCCAGCAGTTGCGACGCGTCGCAACTGCTCTCCTCGGGGCACGGGTGGATCTCGATGATCAGACCGTCGCCGCCGACGGCCACGCCGCCGAGCGCAGCGTCCTTCACCCAGCGCGTCTTGCCCATGGCATGGCTGGGGTCGATGATGATGGGAAGGTGCGTCAGCTCGCGCAGGGCCGGCACGGAGCCGAGGCACAGCGTAAACCGGACTTCTTCTTCGAACGTGCGGATGCCGCGTTCGCACAGCATGACGTTGTGGTTGCCTCCGGCCAGGATGTACTCGGCGGCCAGCAGCCACTCCTCCAGCTTGGCGGCCAGTCCGCGCTTCAGCAGGACGGGCAGCTTGGATTTGCCGAGCGCCTTCAGGAGTTCGTAGTTCTGCATGTTGCGGGCGCCCACCTGCAGGATGTCCGAGTACGCCTCGAACTTGGGCAGGTCGGCCGCGTTCATGATTTCGGAGATGGTCGCCATCTTGTATTTCTCGCCGGCCTTTTTCAGCATCTTCAGCGCCGGTTCGCCATGGCCCTGGAACGAGTACGGACCCGTACGCGGCTTGTAGGCTCCGCCACGCAGGATCTTCACGCCGCGCGACGCGGCCATGGCGGCGGCTTCGTCCAGCGCGCCTTCGGAATCGATGGAACACGGACCGGCCATCATGACCACCTGGTCGGGCGCGCCGATGACGCAGTCCTGGGAGATTTTGATCTCGGTGCGGTTCTTCTTCTCGCGGCTGGCCAGCTTGTACGGACGGTCGACGCGGTCGACGGTGCGCACGCCCTCGATGCTCTGCAGGAATTCCACTTCCACGCCCGACGTGTCGCCGGTCACCGCCAGCACGCGGCGGTTCTCGCCGATGACGTGGGACGGACAGCCGTATTTCTTTTCGAGCAGCTCCTGGAGGTGCTTGAGGAGGACGGCGTTCTTCTTCTCTTTCAGAACGATGAGCATGGGAAGGATGGGAAGGAAAAGGAGTACAGGGCAAATTCCGCCTCCTCACTCTCGAGGAAGCGTCTGCTTACCAGGAGAGCGGAGTTCAGGCGAAGTAAAAGTAAAAGAAGCCTGCAAACAGGGCCACGGTGAACACGGACACCGACCAGGTGTCCTTGCGCAGAGCGATGGCGATTGCCTTGGCTTTCTTCATCGTGCTCAGGATATGCCGCCGCACCCCATTGTCAAGGAAAAGGACACGTTCCGGGCAGTCGGCGGCGGCATTTTCTCATACACTGTGTGCCGTGTCCGGAACCGCATTCTCTCTCCTCAGCTACCGTCGTCATTTGTTGCTGCTGGGCTATTTGGTGCTCGCGGCGGCGCTGTCCATCCAGCGCGGGTCGTATTCGCTATGGTCGCTCGGTCTGGCGCTGGCCGCGCTCTGCATGACGCTCTCGGCGGTCTGGCCGTACGCCAAGCGCCCCGAACCGCTGCGTTCCACGGACGTGCTGATGGGCGTGCTGTTCCTGCTGATGCTCGGCCTGACGGATTTCCCGGTGACGTACCCCGGCTCGTTTTGGTTCGGCACCGTCACGCACATCGGGTGGATCGTCTGCGGCATTCTGCTGGCCGCCGTGTATCTGCCGCGGCCGCACGCGTCGGCGCGGCTGCGCAACGGGATTGTGCTGGCGACGGCCGCATTCGCGCTGGCGCTGCAATGCTGGCTGCCGTTCATGGCGCCCGATCCGCACATCGACGTCTTCACCGTGCAGCAGGAATCCTCTGCAAACCTGTACGCCGGGAAAAATCCGTTCACGACGCGCGTGGGCAATCCGTACGAAGGCATGAACCTGCACCTGACGTACGACGTGGGTTCGCGCTTCGCCTACCCTCCATCGGCGCTGGCCGGCGCGGTGGTGGGCTACACGCTGTTCGGCGACGTGCGGTTCTTGTACGTGCTGTGCAATCTGTTCATCGCATGGGTGCTGCGCCGCATGCTGCGTCCGGCCGGCGCGGCCGGCGAACTCGTTCCCTTGCTGTGGCTGCTGCATCCGCAGGGACTCTTGTTCATCGGCCAAAGCTGGACCGAGCCGCTCATCATCGCCGGATTCGCGCTCACCGCGCTGGCACAGTTGCGGAAGAACGCCTGGCTGACGGCCGTCTCGCACGGATTCACCATGAGCCTGAAGCAGTACCTGGTCATCACGGTGCCGCTCCTTCTCGTGCTCGAACGCCGCTGGAAACTGCTGGCGCTGTCGGCCGTGGCGGCCATCGTGACGGCGGTGCCGTTCCTGATGTGGAACGCCGGGGCGGTGTGGGGCAGCATGTTCGCGGTGATCGTCCCGCTGCGCGATGACAGCCTGTCGCTGAGCGCGCTGCTGCTGACGTTCGGCATCCGCATGCAAACCTGGATGACGGTGTGCATCGGCGCGGGCGCCGCGCTCGCGCTGACATGGCTCCTGCGCAAAGCCGATCCGCTGCACGCCTACCTGGCGGTGGCGGGTGTATCGCTGTTTACAATGTTCCTGTTCGGCACGCAGGGCTTCCTGAATTACTACCTGCTCGTCAGCGGCATCCTGTTGCTGCTGCTCGCCGAAATGACCGCACGCCAGACCGCTCGCGGCTGAGCGCGCCTACCAGCTGCCGACCTTCTTCTGGAACAAACCGGTG
>DAORHV010000151.1:0-3298 GCA_035438175.1 Candidatus Peribacteria bacterium | reverse complement strand
CAGGCGCTGGATCATGGGCAGACCGAAGGCCAGCGTCTTGCCGGTGCCGGTCTGGGCGATTCCGATGATGTCCTTGCCCTCGATGCCGATGGGAATCGACTTCTGCTGGATGGGCGTAGGCGACTTGAAACCGACTTTCTCGAGCAAATCGAGCAGTTTGGGCGCAATGCCCATGTTGGCGAACGTGACGTTCGGATCGGTGACCGGGGCGGGTGCCGCGATCGGAGTGGGAGGCGTTGGTGAAGCCGGACTCGGGATGGGAGAGGTAGTCATGATGCCCCAGTGTAGCCCGGTTTTAGGCTTTCTCCTACGCCATTTCCATGTTTTCAGCGGAAGGTGGAAACGCCGGGGGCGGCTCCTTCTTCCCATGCAGCCTTTTCATTGTGCACGGCGTCGTACCACCAGGCCCGGCACGCGGTCGGCGAAGTCCGGCGGCTTGCCCATGGCTTCCAGCGCCATGTCCTGGAAGTTGGCATCCGTCACGCGCACCGACGTGCGGGTCGGCACGCCGGTCGCATCGGTTTCACCCAGCACCACGCCGCCTTGGATGTTCTCGCCGGCCAGCATGGCCGCGTGGGTGCTCCAATGGTCGCGTCCGGCTGAACCGTTCAGCCGTGGCGTCCGTCCGAATTCGCCCCGCGCCCAGAAGAGTCCGCGCCAGACGCCGCGCCGGTGGTCGGCGATCAGTTCGGCCACGGCCTGGTCCATCTGGCGGCCGTGCAAGTCCATGAATTCGTGGATGTTGGAATGCTTGTCCCAATCCGGAGTACGCAGCGTCACCGACTTCACGCGCCCGCTGGCGGCCAGGTTGCGCGCCAGCAGCAGTCCCGCGCCGAACGGGTTATTCCCGTAGCGCTTCAGATCGCGTGCGTCCAAGTCGAACGACGCCATGTTGCCCGACGCGATGTCGAACGCCAGTTCCTGGCGGGCGTCCCATTTTTCCGCCTCGCGCCCGGTGACGCGGGAACCCATATTCAGTTTGCCGAGTAACGCGCGTCTGCCGGTGAGTTCCGCCACGGCTTCGGGAGTGGACGCCGCAGGCGGACCGGCGAACCGGTTGGTCTCGGCGTTCCAGCGGATTTCCAATGCTTCGTTGGGCTGATGGGCGGCTCGATATATGGGGTTGGTGTCGCACACCGGCATGTCGCCGAAAACGTACGGCACGCCGCCGGGTTGTATTTCACCCAGTCGTTTCGCCAAGGTGGTGCGATTGCCGTTCAGCAAGGCGTTGGCGTCGGCATCGTCGTGCGTCAGCGTCCTGGCGGTCATGGTCCGGATGACGGCGATATGTTCGGACATGCCGGCCAGGCGGGGAAAGTACGGCGAGAAGATCACGCCCGAGCGACCGTGATTGGCGTCGCGGGGTTGCCACCGGCCGCGGATGTCTTCGCCGGCATCGGGTTTCCAGTCGGCGAAATCCACTTGGCTCATGGCGCCGTCCAAATACAAGCCGATGGCCGCCATCTCGCGGCGCGTGTCGCGGCCGGCTTTCGCGACCATGCTCAGGGACACCCCGCCGAGGCCCATCAACCCCAATCGCAAAAAATCGCGGCGGCTTTGCGAACCCTCGGGCAAACCCTGGTAGTGCGCGCTTGTCTCGGTTTTCTGTCGAACCATGGGCTAGAATTACGCCTGTCAACAGGCAGTCACAACTAAATGTATGGCATGCGCGAGTTTTAGCCTTTCTCTTGCCGAAATATCATGCGTATTTTCTCGATGGAACATTTGCAGTTCCTCGACTGCGATCGCCGTTCATGTCGTTGTCGCATCAGCGAAATGATTGACGTGTTCGGGCGCGTGTACCACTCTGTCCCACTTTTATGGCTCAGAACGAATCCGTCCAAGACCGGCCCGATCCCATGCCTCCTGTTTTCGGCGGGAGCGCGGTGTGCCACCAGGTCGTGGTGATTCCGTTTCATCAGCATGAACGCGTGACCGGACCCGACCGGTTGTTCGAGCAACCGTGGGGCGTGGAGCAGGTGCTGGCCGAGGCGTATCGGCAGCTCGTGAGCATGGGCCTGTTGCCCTACCGCAGGTTTCATCCCGGTAATGACCAATGGCTGTATGCGGACATCGGCACGAACCAGACGCGCGCCGAGCGAGTCGCTCATCACCTGGATCATCAACTCCAGGCAATGCGCTTGCCGCTGATAGCATTCGCGCAGACAGCCGTGCCTGAACGAGCGGCGGAAGAATTGACTCCGTCCGGATTTCCTCTGAAATGAGACCGATATGGCAAAAAACGATCACCGCCGGCAGGTCGTGGGCACGCTCATAGCGGTTGCGGAACGACTGAGTTCCGAACCGGTGGATGCCACCCGCGCCCTTGCCCTGGCGCGTGAAGGGAAAACATTCACGGATATTGGCATCGAGCTGTTGCCAGAATTCGACGTTCGGCTTGCGCAAATGGCCGTCGCCCGCGCCCTGCGCGAAGTACTCGGGCCGGATGAATATGCGGAGATCCGCGACCGGAATATGGCGAATGGCACAACCGAAGGCGGCTACGTCATGTTTCCGGCAGGCACGGACCGCGACGAGCGGCTGGTGGCACCGTGCGAGTGCAAATCGAACTGGGACAATGATGAACTGATCGAGCTCGTGCGCTTGGCGCTGGATCCGGCGTGCCATTTCGTGGCCGGCCGATTCAAGGGCCAGACGTCTTGGCGAGTGGTCGCCCAGCGACTGAACGAAGCCTATGGCTCACGCCGCCCGATGCGCAACGCCAACGCGTGCATGCGCCGCTACAAACGGCTGGTCGAAAAAGAAAGTCAGCCGGCCTGAATGCGGCTCAGTGCACCGACAACGTGAAGAACAACGCTTCTATCACCATGACCGTCAGCGACACGACCACCGACAGCAGAATCCAGCCGAGGACGGTCATGGGAATGTTGCGGTTTTGGCGCGGCGGCTCGGTCATGCGGTCAGTATGCCTGAAGGAGACGTGTGTCAGAAGCGTGATACCATGAAGCGCATGAAGAAAATGCTCTACGTGCTGCTGACGGTGCTGCTCATGACGATCGTAAGTTTCATCGTGCATCTGGTGTTCGCGGCCGAACCGACGTCCACCTCGTGCGTGGCGGCCGGATTCCTGTGGGACAGCCTGTGCGTGCTGCCGGCATGGTCGCTGTATTCCGTTCCGCTGTCCGGCGTCGTCGCCGGCTGCATCTTGGGACAAACGTGGTGGCGCATCGTGTACGTCGAACACCGCCATTGGCGGCGTCGATTCTAAAAAAGCGCCTGTGCGCTCGCAAAATCAGGTACTATGGCCGAAGTTTCGGGACGTAGCTCAGTTGCCTAG
>DAORHV010000150.1:0-3339 GCA_035438175.1 Candidatus Peribacteria bacterium | reverse complement strand
CAGCCCTAAAAGTCAGGACTCGCCCGTTGCGACGGGCTCAAACAGGCTGACTTTTCATACGGGCTGTTTCGGCGGGAGCGCGACGGCACCGGCCCGATGCGCGACACTGCCCTCCGTTCCATCCTCCAAAGAAGCCGACAATCTCAGAACATGTTTTTCCCGCTCACGCCGTCTCAGGGCCCGTAGTACGGCAGAACCCTCGGCCGTTTCAAACAGCTGATTCCTTACGCACGAGAAGCAGCCAGACGACAACGTCCATTCGGTTAAGCATGGAGGGTACGGGAGGTTCGGAGGGCCAAGGGAACCGTGCTAGGTTCCCTGGTCCTCCGAGGAAGAATCCTTGGCAGCATCGAGGATGGACTGAGCAAGAAGTGAAGAGAAGAAGGTTTGTTGCACTAAAAAAAGAGCCCCCACTTGGGAGCTCTTTTTTCTTCAGCGCGATTAGAAATCGCCCATTCCACCCATGCCTCCCATTCCTCCGCCCGGCATGGCCGGTGCGGCGGATTCCTTCTTGGGAGCGTCGACGATGCCGACTTCCACGGTCAGGAACATGGCGGCGACGGACGAGGCGTTCTGGAGCGCGGAGCGGGTCACCTTCTTCGGGTCGATGACGCCGGCTGCCACGAGGTCCTCCATTTTCTTGGTAACGACGTTGAAGCCCATCTTGCTGTCCTTGGACTGCTTCACCTGCTCCACGATCACGGAGCCGTCCAGACCGGCGTTGCCGGCGATGTTCTTGGCCGGGTAGACCAGGGCGCGCTTCACGATATCGATGCCGATCTGCTCGTCATCGTTCTCACCCTTCAGCTTCTCCAGGCTCTTCAAGCAGTGGATGAGCGCGGAACCTCCGCCGGCAACGATGCCTTCCTCGGATGCGGCGCGGGTGGCGGACAAGGCGTCCTCCACGCGGTGCTGCAGTTCCTTCTGTTCGATCTCGGTGGCGGCGCCGACCTTGATGACGGCGACTCCGCCGCTCATCTTGGCCATGCGCTCGGCCAGCTTCTCGCGGTCGAAGTCGCTCTTGGTGTTCTCGATCTCACCCTTGATCTGCGCGACGCGGGCGGCGATCTCCTTCTTGTCGCCGGCGCCGTCTACGATGAGCGTGTTGTCCTTGCCGATCACGACCTTGGACGCCTGGCCCAGGTCTTCCAGCTTGGTGTTCTCCAGCTTCAGACCGACCTCCTCGGAGATCACGCGGCCGCCGGTCAGCACCGCGATGTCCTTCAGCATTTCCTTGCGGCGGTCACCGAAGGCCGGAGCCTTCACGGCGACTGCCGAGAACGTGCCGCGCAGTTTGTTGAGCACGAGCGTCGGGAGAGCGTCGCCTTCGATGTTCTCGGCGATGATCACCAGTTCCTTTTTGCCCTTCTGGGCGAGCGCCTCGAGCACCGGCAGGATTTCCTGGATGCTGGAGATCTTCTTGTCGGTAATGAGGATGTGCGCGTTGCTGAACACGGCTTCCACGCGGGCCGGGTCGGTCACGAAGTAGGCCGAAATGTACCCGGAATCGAACTGCATGCCTTCCACGTATTCCTTCTCCATGCCCATGGTCTGGCCGGCCTCCACGGTGACCACACCGTCGGAACCGACTTCGTCCATGACGTCGGCGATGATCTTGCCGACGTTGGTGTCCTGGGCCGAGATCGTGGCGACCGCGGCGAACTCCTCCTTGGTGGAGATGTTCTTCTTCTGCTTGTCCAATTCGGCGACCACGGCCTCGACGGCCTTCATGATGCCGTTCTTCATCGCGATGGCGTTGGCGCCGGCGGTGAGGAACTTCAGTCCTTCGGTGATCATACCTTCGGCCAGCACGGTGGCCGTGGTGGTGCCGTCACCGGCGGCGTCATTGGTCTTGGTGGCGGCCTCCTTCACGAGCTGGGCGCCCATGTTCTCCCAGGCGTCCTCGAGTTCGATCTCCTTGGCCACGGTCACGCCGTCCTTGGTGACGGTCGGACCGCCGTAGCTCTTGGCGATGAGGGCGTTGCGGCCGTTGGGGCCCATGGTGACGCGCACGGCGTCAGCCAGCTTGCGGATGCCCTTGATGATCTTGTGGCGCGCGTCGTCGCCGAAGGTGAGTTGTTTTGCGGACATGATTCGGAAGGTAAAAGGAAATAGGGAAGGGGAGTGGTTGGCTTATTTGACGATGCCGAGCACGGAATCGAGGTGGAGGACTTTCACTTCCACGTCCTTGCCGTCCTTGGTCTTCAGTTTCAGGTCATCGCCGGCGTAGCGGCCGTAGAGGACCTTGTCGCCGATTTTCAGCATGGTGCTCGGGTCGGGGCTCATGACGCCGTGGTCGTTCATGATGCCGCCCTTGCCCATGGCGATGATCATTCCTTCCTGCGGCTTCTCCTTGGAGGACGTTTCGGCGATCACGATGCCCGAAGCGGACACCTGCTCCTTTTCGAGGGGCATGATAAGAACACGGTCGCCGAGCGGCTGGATGGTGACGGCGAGCTGCGGGACGGACACGGAATCTTTAGCCATAAAAAGCGGTAGGAAATAAGTAGGAAAGGACTGGTTAGCACTCTCAAGTTTAGAGTGCTAGCAACCGAGCGTCAAGAGTGCCAGCCGCGTGTTGCATATGGTCCCAAAGCCAAAAGTGTTGTATAATTGTATGAATGACAAACACCAATAATAAGAAGAAGTCCGCCGAGCCTGCCACGCTCGACAGAATCTGCCGCACCATCGAGCAGCAAGCCGGCCAGCTGGCCGCCAAGCACGGCGACCGGATCCGAGAGTTACTGGAAAGCGGAGCCACGCTGGATGAGGTCGCCGGACAGCTGATTCCGGCCCAGGTGGAACGCGACATCGACTTGTCCCGCAGCATCGTGGCCGCCGCGGCGCGCGCGGTGTTCGCCGGCAACGAGGCGCGGCTGAACGAACTCATGCGCAAGCATCCGAAGCACCCGAAGAATGCGGAAACCTCCGACGCCATCGACCGACGCGTGGACGCCCCGCTGCACGAGATCGATTGGAACCTGGTCGAACCCGAGCTCATTCACATCGTGCCGGACAACCTCTACCCGCGCGGCCACCACAAAGCCGGCCAGCCGATGCTGCCCCAGATCGCCGACGCGCTGAACGCCATCTTCCCGAACCAGCCCGACATCACCGTCGCCAACGTCTCGCACCGCCTGGGCGTCATCGCCAAGCGCGGCGACTCGAGGCTTGCGGCATAGTCAGGGGTTTTGCGCGAAGACCTGCGCAGTTTCCGGCTCGGCGTTTTCGAACTGAATCGACTCGTTGCCGTGCTCTTCGTTCAGGCTCCACGGTTTCTTGGACCGGAAAGGGAACGACAGATGGATTCCCGGCGGTGCGCGGCCCGGTTCCGGCGTC
>DAORHV010000149.1:0-3349 GCA_035438175.1 Candidatus Peribacteria bacterium | reverse complement strand
ATCGTGGCGCTGCCATCCAGAACCGGCGTTTGAGGATCTGAATCGATTGTTCCTGCCTGATTCACCTCGTGGCCGTCCGAAAGTGAGCGTCCATTCAGCGACATGCGAAACAATGTATGACATTATAGGCAGAATGTCAAAAAGGTTTCACCATACAAAAAGAAGGGGCGCAAGGGCCCCTTCCGGTCTATTTCCAGAGATTAGTGGGTCAGCGAGGCAGCCGACGAAGACGTGGAAACGTACATCTGGCTGCTGAATGACGAACTTGAACTGACCACCGTGCTGACAGAGGAGGACGAAGCCGGATACCACAACACCGTCGCGACGCTGGAGCTCAGGCTGGAGAGACTGGCGAAGCTGCTGGAGAACGACGAAGACGATGAAGCGGGATACCAGATCATCGTGGTGCTCGACGACGTTGCGGCGGCATGCGTCGGAGCGGCGGGATACCACACCATGGCCGCGCTGCTGCTGGACGAAGACTTCACCGGCACGTTGCCGACAGAGGAATTCGGGGAAATTCCCCATGAGTTTTGCAGGAACAGGAAGATGGTGGCGAACAGGATGCACGCCAGCAGGAATCCGCAGAGCACGTGTTCGAACGGCGAGTAACGTACGGCTTCGGTCTGCTCCATAATGGGTATTGGTATGAATAAGGCTTAAGTATTATTATAGAACAAATTGCTACAAATAGCAAATACAGCCATAACACTGAAAACAGCCCCGCAACGTCGCGGGGCATGTCTTCGGGACGGAATCCTGGTTAGCCCGGAGCCGGAATACCCGACGGGCGGGTGGTACTGGCGGCGGTCCAGGTGTAGTTGGCGTTCAGTGTGCGGTACGACGTTCCGTCGAACGAGTGCAACCGGCGGTTAGCCACATCGTAGTGGTAGCGCGTTCCGGCTGCTGCCCCCGCAACTTCGTTCCAGCGGTTGGGAGAAGCGACTTGGGCCTGCGCCAGGATATTGCGGACGGCAGAAACATCCGATGTGTCGGTGGTGACGTTGCGCAACACTTCCGGAATGGCTTCGCCGGCACGGCCGTTCACCATCGTCTGGCCGCTCATGCGGAACCGCCCGGCCCGGTTGAAGCGGAAGCGGTACGTGTATGCGTGACGCCCGGCGGTATCGTTGCGGAAACGCGTGACCTGTCCGTCGAAGTACGATTCGAGCGCGAGTCCGGCATCCACGTTCTCTTTGACGATGCCCCACGAGGCCAATAACTCGTTGCCTGCGGCAACGGTGCCCGACGGGTTGTCGATGCGGATGAACTCGGGCAGCCAGGCGGTGTTCTCGGCGTTACGCTTCTGGATGAACATGCGCAGCAGGACTCGCGATTCGCGGTATTCGGCGGCTTCGGGCGGCTCGGGCAAGACGAGTGCCGGAGTGGTGACCGTGACGCCAGTGGCGTCGGGGCCGCGCTCCAGGACCTCGCCGTTCAGACGCAGCTGCACGGCGGTACCCGCCTCGCGCAACTGACGGTTGAGGCTCGCTACGAATCCGGGGCGGCCGGTACCTTCCAGTGATGCGACGTGCGGCGCGAGCAACGCGATGGCGGCAGTGATGTTCGCAGTCTGCGTCGCAAGCGGCAGCGACGGCGAACCGACGCGGGCGGCGGCGACCAGCGCGTTGAAACGCGTGGAAACCGGCTGCACCAGGTTCACGTCCGGCGCACGTTCCAGCGCTTCACCGTTGGCGCGCAGGCGTACCGGCGATCCGTCGGTGATGAAGCGGGCGTTCAGCGCGGTAACGAACGCGGCGCGTTCATCGGAGGGCGTGCGGACGTAGTCCGCGCTCAGTGCGGTAATGGCGGCCGTGAGCGTCTCTGCGTAACGCGGCGCGGCCGGGTTGGCCAGTGCTGCATCGAACAGCGTCTTGCGGCGTGCGTCGCGGGCGGCCGGCGTGACACGCTCCGGTGCGGCGCGGTCTTCGATTTCGATCTGCGAGAGATTTTCCACCGCAATGGAGCGCGGTCCAAGCACGAAGCGCACGGTGGTCGTGAGCGGCAGCGCTTTGTTGATGCGCTCGATCAGCGCGGTGCGGTTTTCCGGCGTCAGGAACCGGATGTTCTGGGCGATGGCGCCCGTGGTGCAGGCTTCATCGACTTCCTGCCAGCGTCCTCCTTCGGCGGCTTCGCGCACGCCGCCGAACAATCCGTCCACGGTGGGCGGCGTCACGGCCTCCAGCGAGAACGCGTCTTCGCCGTTCATGCGCAGCGTGAACAGGTGGTTGGGCAGGCGCCACTCTTTCGGATCGGCGGTTTCGATTTCGGGCACCGTTTCGTTCAGGCAGTGCACGCCCTGCATGATGTACTGCAGGAGTTCGATGCGGCGGTTCAGACTGCCTTCGTTCTCGGCGCCCGAAGCATCGATGATCCCCTGCCACTGGGCGACGGCGCCTTTGCGCAGCGCGTCGAGCTCGTAGATGCCGAGCGTTCCGGCGTCGTTGAGCATGATGGCGGCCGTGTTGTCGTTCAGCGCGATGGGGCTGCCGACGACGCTGCGCAGGGCGCCCGCATCGGCGAATTCCACACCGCCGATGGACTGGTTGATCTCGTCGACGGATTCCTGCAGCTGCTCGCGGGTCACCGTTGCCGAGGCCAGCACGCGGTCACGCAGACCGCGCATCTGGAACCCGACGTACTCGGGCGTTCCGCGTGCGGCGGTTTCGGGCGGTTCGGTGAACGCGGGAGCGGCGGTCTCGATGCGGTACGCGCGCGGTCCGGCGTTGCGGGCGGCGGCGCCCATGTACGCCACGATGTGCGGGATGTTCGCCTCGCGGATGACGCCGTCCACGCGGATGTCGCCGCTGGCGCCCGGAATGGCCTGCTGGCCGGACAGCACATCGACGAGCACCTGCAGGAAGCGTTCCTGGTCGTTGCAGCGCCAGTACATGTCGCTGAGTCCGCGGTACAAGTCGTACTTGCGGTCGATTCCTTCGTCGCGGTTGAACTCGCGGCTGCAGATGTCCAGCAACTGACGGAGCGGCTCGCCGTTCAACAGTTTGCCCACACGCTTTTCAACCGGGATGGTAAGCAGGCCGGCCCAGTACGCACGCGAGCTTTCGTTGATGCCGCGGCCGACGGTCGGAACGTAACCGGGCTTGAGGTAACGGATGTCGGGCATCGAGTAGCCGAGCGTGACGATGCTGGCCGGACCGGCCATGATGTGCATTTCGAAGTTGTTCAAGTCGGCACCCGTGTTCACGCGCACGACGGACAGTGAACGTCCGGCGTTGGTGCGCGTGACTTTCACCGGACCGAACGCAAGGTCAGCGGCATCGACGGGGACCACCGCGCCGTTGAAGTAGAGCGGCTCGGCCGGCAATTCGTTCACCGGAACCGTCGGCGC
>DAORHV010000148.1:0-3363 GCA_035438175.1 Candidatus Peribacteria bacterium | reverse complement strand
GGCAGAATGACAAGGGTGTGTCCGTGGATCAAACCGTTTCCAACACCGTCACGCCCAAGTCCGTCACCATGGACGTGAAGGTGGATACCGAAATCCGCTACCGCGGCATTTTCCGCGTGCCGGTGTACACCGCCGAAATCCGCGTGAGCGGCGTCATCGGGGCCGGCGCGGTGAACGGCCGCATTCTTCCCGAGCGCGTGACGCTGGATACCGGCGTATCGGACTTGCGCGGCCTGGTCGAACAGCCGCAGCTGACCATCGGCGGACGCCAGATCACCTTCGAGCCCGGAGCATCGCAGTACGGCACGTCGGCCATCAGCGCGCCGCTGGGCGCCGTCCCGGCCGAAGGAACCCCGTTCAGTTACGTGCTGAAGCTGCATGGCACGGATTCGCTGGAGATCATGCCTTCCGGAAAGGAAATGAACGTCACCATGACATCGCCGTGGACCACGCCCAGCTTCATCGGCGGCGTGCTTCCGGCCAAATACGACATCACTCCGTCCGGCTTCACCTCGCAGTGGACCGTGTCGCCCTGGTGGGCGGACGGCGGTACGCAGATGCAGACGGCGTACGACGAGTACGGCAATGCGTACGGTCATAACCAGCCCGGTCCCACCTTCGGCGTGAAGCTGCTGGAGACCACCGACTTCTATACGTTGGTCGACCGCGCGATCAAGTACGCCATCCTGTTCATCGGGCTGACCTTCCTTGTGCTCTTCCTGGTGGAAGTCCTGCACACCGAGCGCGTGCACCCGTTCCAATACATCCTCGTCGGCGCCGCGCTGTGCTTGTTCTACCTCTTGCTGCTGTCACTCTCTGAGCACATCGGCTTCCTGCCCGCGTATCTGATCTCCGCCGTCGCCACGGTGGCGCTGGTCAGCGGCTACAGCATCTCGGTGCTGCGCCACAAGAAATTCGGCACCAGCGTGGGCGTATTGCTGGCGGTACTGTACGGCTACCTCTACCTGCTGCTGCAGATCGAGGACTACGCGCTGCTGTTCGGTTCGGTGATCTTGTTCATGATTCTTGCCGCGGTGATGTACGTCACCCGTAACGTCGATTGGTATGGCAAAGATCCGAGCTGATACGGCCGCCGCCGTCCGCCGTGAACTTGCCGGCCTCGCCGACAAGCGCAAAGCCGTGATCTTCTCCCGGTTCTTCAAAGCCGGAAAAGGGGACTACGGGGAAGGCGACAAGTTCTACGGCATCAGCGTTCCCCAGGTGCGCGCGGTAGTCGCGCGGCATCTCGGGTTGCCGCACGCCGAGGTCGCCAAACTTCTTGCAGACCCGATGCACGAGTGCCGGCTGACGGCGGTCATCATCTTGGTCGAGCAGTATGAACGCGCCGCGTCGCCGGCCGAAGAAACGGCCATCGCGCAGTTCTATCTGTCGCACCTGGACGGCGTGAACAACTGGGACCTCGTGGATGCGTCGGCGTATTGCTTGCTCGGCGAGTACCTGGCCGAACGTCCGCGCGGCGTGCTCTATGAACTGGCCGCGTCGGGGCACTTGTGGCGCGAGCGGGTGGCGGTGGTGAGCACGCTGGCGTTCATCCGGCGCGGGGATTTCGCCGACATCTTCAAGCTGTCCGAACAATTCCTGTCGCACCGTCACGATCTCATCCACAAAGCCTGCGGCTGGATGCTGCGCGAAGCCGGCAAGCGCGACGCCGCCGCGCTGAAAGCCTTTCTGCGTGATCACGGCGACAACATGCCGCGCACCATGCTGCGCTACGCGATTGAGCGGTTCACGCCCGAAGAACGGGCCGGATTCCTGGCCATGGGCAAAGGAAAAAAGAGGTCCTAGAGCATTGACAAATCCGTAGGTATACGGATAATCATCGCTCACCATTTTTCTTATGCTCACCACCCTCGAGCGCAATCATCTGACGACCCAGTTCCCCGAACTGGAGCCCGAAAGCGTGACAAAGCGTCTGGGAATGGGCATCGAGAAAGTGACGTTCGCATTCCGCGCCGGGGTCATGAAGTTGTTGCGCAAAGACACCCAGAGCGACGTGATGTCCCGCTTCGTCAGTCCGCTCTTTACGACGCCGGTCGATGATATGAAGCGCGACACCGACATGTCGGTGGAGTATTTCGGCGAAGAGACGGTGCTCGTGCCGCAGATCATCCGCGCAAGCCAGAGCGACGCGTACGCGCTGCTGCAGGACAAGTTGTCGGAGATCCAAATACTCACGCCGGATCTGTGCATCGCGCATCCGGAACTGCTGGAACAATTGAAGGATCTGCTGGAACGGAATCAGAAACTGAAGACCGATCGAAACCGCTTCTTCGATTTCCAGGGCTGGGACCTGTGGCGCATCATCACCAACCAGATCGCCATGGGCAACCTGGCGGTGGTGTGGGACGCGGAACGCAAGAATCCGAAGCTCAAGATGTTCGATCTTACGCTCATGCACACGCCCGGTTTCTCGGCCAACGGCATCATCCATGCACCCGGGTATCTCTCGAACGAGCGCAACAACCACCGCATGGTGACGACCGCCGAGCATGCGCTCACGGCGTAGCCGTTTGTTCGATAATCCCGCTTCTATGGGCTAGGATGCGCGCGTGAAGCATCTTACGTTCGGAGAACGGCAGTATTTCCTCCGCGATTTCCCGGAGGTGAGTTTGTCGTCGGTGGGCGGCCTGGTCGGCATGGGCGCCCAGAACGTGGTGCGCGCCTACGAAATGCACGGCGCCGCCGGTCCGATGGTCATCAAGTATCCGCGCGCCAAGACGCGTTCGGACTTTTTCTCCATGGCCGTCAGTCCCATCTTCACGCAGTCGCCCAAGGAAATGTCCGAGCACGTGGCGCTGTGCCTGAAGTACTTCGGCGACCGCGTGGTCACCACCGAACTCGTCGCGGATTTGAAGAATAGGCGTTACTACATGATCCAGGAGCGCCTGAGCATGAAGGTGCTCACGCTGGACTTGTACCGCAAGCACCCCGAGCTCGAGCCGCAGATGCACGCCGTGCTGGCCGACAACCGCCGTCTCATGAAGGACACCGGCCTGTGGTTCGATTTCATGGGATGGGACAGCAGGCGAATTCTGCGCGACGAGGCGTACATGGCGAACCTGGGTGTGGTGAGCACGCCGCACGACGGCATGCGGCTGAAGATGTTCGATTTATCGTTGTACGTACTGCCCCGCTGGTCGCCCGTCACGTGGCTGCACGGCGTGTTGTACGTGGTGCAGAGCCGCAACTTGCGCCGGTTCGGCGGCGAATTCTGATGCAGGTCAGACCGCGACTGCTTCCTGGAGGCGGTCTGCGCGGGGCAGGCTCCGTCCGCGCGCTTCCATGGCCGCCAAAATGCGCTCCATGCCGATGGCGAACGCGCTGGTGCGCAGCGACATGCCT
>DAORHV010000147.1:0-3397 GCA_035438175.1 Candidatus Peribacteria bacterium | reverse complement strand
GGGCGAACGGTCCACGCGGCTGACTTCCAACGTGCGGTCGCGGACGTTGACCAAAATGGAGAACGCGTTGTCGGGCGTGGTGAACGTGATGTCGTCGGGCATCAGGCGCAGTTCCGAGAAATTGATCGGCACGCGCATGGCGCTCAGGATCGCGGCGAACGGCGCCGGATCGGCGGTCACGCCCTGATCGCGGTACAGCGTGAACGAGGCCGGAAACGCCGGCAGCATTCCTTTGGAGAGCTCGTACGTGAAGACGCCGGCGGGCATGCCTTCCAGCGACTGCGCGAGCATCGGCTGGCCTTGAGTCACGTCGCCGAAGCCGCGGGGCGGCAGCGCATCGGGCATGGCGGCCGTCACGGAGGACGATACGGCGGCGGGCTTGGCCGCGTCCGGAGACACGCGTGTGGCGATGAGCACGCCGTTCACGCCCAGCGAGAGGGCAAGGCCGAGCGTGAGGGCCGGCAGCAGGACGCCGGCGGCGAAGTTGGCGGGAGATTTAACGGACATCGCGGTAGGGAACGATATAATCCTTGCGGCGCTGGTAGAGCGTGATCTGCTGCGAGATCATGGCCACCAGTTTATCCGCATGCGGCATGTACTTCAGCACGATTTCGGGGCCCTGTCCTTCCTTGAGGGCGAAATGGATCATGCCGAAATCGAACAGGTTGAGCCACTGCGTTTCGGCCACCACGTCGCCCAGGTTCTCCAGATTGATGGGTGTGGTGGATTTGCGGAACAGAGAGCGCTGATCGACGATGATCAGCTTGTCGGTTGTCAGGAAGATGAAGTCGAATTTCCAGTCGATGTAGGCCTGCAACAAGCCGTAGGACACCAGCAGGAACCACAGCACGATGGCTCCCAGCACGACCGTACCCAACTCCAGGAAGCCGATGGAATACGTGATGCCCGCAGCGATGACGATGACCACCGTGATGATGAACTCGCGGATGATGGCGGTAAGGAACCGGAACAAATGCGGGGTAGCCGTAAAAATCTCGCGCTCGCCATGGGCCAAGAACCGATCCTTAATCTTCTGGATGTCGGTCTCGAGTGCGAAAATCCTCATACTTTGATACTATACCTGTATGCGCGTAACCAAGGCGAATGCACTCGGCATTACGGTATTGGCGATCCCCTTCTTCCTGGCGGCGTCGGTCGTTTTCACAGACACGGCCGGCAGTCCGTACGCCCCGGAGATCGGCATGCTGGCCGAGCGCGGCATCGTGGAAGGCTACGCCGACGGAACGTTCCGTCCCGACGTAACAATTAATCGAGCCGAATTCCTGAAAATCCTGGTGGAATCGCGCTACGCGGACATGGCCACGCCCGAGGATCTGCAATGCTTCTCCGACCTGCTGGTGCGCACGCCGCAGTGGTACGCCCGTCCGGTGTGCCTCGGCCGCCAGCTGGGCATCGTGGGAGGCTATCCCGACGGACGGTTCCGCCCCGAGCAAACCGTGAACCTGGCCGAAGCGCTGAAGATCGCGACGCTCACGTTCCGCGTAAAGGTGGAGGCGGCCAAGCCCGGCATGCCGTGGTACGAGCCGTACGTGGTGGCCGCCCGCCAGCGCGGCATCTTGCTGAACCTTCTCGGCAAGCCCGACCACGAGGTCACCCGCGGCGAAATGGCGTCCATGACCGCCGTGCTGCTGGCCGAATCCGATGCTTCCTCCAGCAGCAGCGCGGCAAACGGCACCGCGGTGTGCGGCAATGACAAGCTCGAAACCGGCGAACAATGCGACGACGGCAACATGGAGAACGGCGACGGGTGCAGTCAGCTCTGCATCGTTGTTCCGGAACCGGTGCGGCTGGCGATTCTGCAGGTGGAGACCATGGCCGCGGGAACGGTGGGCAACGTGGCCAAAGGCAAAACCGGTGTTCCGCTGCTGCGCTTCAATGCGACGGTCGACCGCCAGGACGCCATCCTGACCGGCGTGGTCTTCCAGACGGCGGTCGGTTCGCTGACCTACGCCCAGCACTACACGCTGTCCATGGACCGCGACGGCGACGGCAACTACGAAACGCCCATCCAGACCGAGGGGAAGGCGCAGGGCGACCGCCTGACGTTCGACAAACTGGCAGGCACCGGACCCGGCGTTCATTTGTACGAGGGAATCCCCGTCCGCCTGCAGGTAAGCGCCGACATCAGCTCCACCCAGGGACCCGTCTCGCTTGGACTGCGTTTCGCCACCGACGAATCCGATTACATCCGCGCGACGGGTGCCGTCGACGGCATCGCGCTGGCGGGAATCGAAACCGACAACGCCTGTCCGTCCAACGTGAGCGTGTGTTTCATCCGCGTCACCACCGAACCGAACAGCGACATCACCGTGCAGGAGCGCGGCAACCTGTACGTGACCGCAGACAGTCTGCCCGTCCGCAGCCAGCAGGTGCTGGGCGGCAGCATTTCGGACCCCCTCCTGCGACTGCGCTTCCGCGCCGACGGCGAGGACATCGACGTGAAGAAGCTGAACATCGACGGCGGCGTGAACAGCATCGACTCGCTGCTGTTGTTCGCGGTGGCGCCCGGCGCGAGCATCGATACGCGATCGGCCCAGCCGTTCGCCCAGGCCACCAACACGCAGTGTGCGTCGGTGAGCGCCACGCGCTTCTGCGCCAACATGTCGCTGAACATGCTGCGGCTGGCGGCCAACCAGGAGATGACGGTGGTGGTCGCGGCCAAGATGAAAGATGAACAAGCCGGCGCGGCCAGCGGCCAGTCGTTCGGATTGACGTTGTCGTCCGCCACCGATGCCACGCACGCCGTGGAGGCACGGGGCGTGTCGTCCATGGCCGACTTGTACCAGAACGACGGCAACGGACTCTCGACCGGTGAAATCTTCGTGGGTACCGGCAGCCCGGCTCCGTCCGCACAGCTCGGCGGAGCGATGAACGACGTGGTGCTGGCCAAGATCAGCGGCGTGGAAAACGCCCTGAACCAGACCAGCGTCACCGGTATCCCGTCGGGCAAGACGACCTTCGGCGGCTTCACGCTCATCGCGTCGCCGCACAACAATACGTTCCACGGTAGCAACGACGTCATCATCAATGCGCTGGTGATCCAGGTCACCGCCCAGAACGTGCAGATCGATCCGGCCAGCTACCGTCTGTACAACCCCGAGAACCCGGCCGTGGGACTCAATTGCATCGCGTCGCAGGCCACCGGCAACATCACCGTCACCTGCAACGGCGTGACCGGCAGCGCCATCCAGAGCCGCATCGGCCAGGGGCAGCAGGCCAAGTACCTGCTGGAGGCCAACATCCTGAACACCGAGCTGTCGCCCGGCGCCAGTCTGCTTACGAGCGAGCTTTCGCCGCTCGGGCAGCGCAACCAGACCAATGCCGTGACGTGGTCCGACGAAGCGTCGTCGCTGCAATGGGTGGATATTCCGGCACT
>DAORHV010000146.1:0-3427 GCA_035438175.1 Candidatus Peribacteria bacterium | reverse complement strand
ATCGATGACAAGGTCCGGTACTGCATCGGCGAGAAGCACCTGTCGCAGCACATCGAGAGCTGCGCGCTGATGGTGACGCGCTACCGCATCCGCGGGCAGGAAGGCGTGGTGGGCATTCTGGGCCCCGTGCGCATGGACTACGCGTACAACACGGTGGCGCTCGACATGGTCGCCGGCATGCTCCGCGACGCAGCGTAATCCAGGCAGTCCTCGTTTCCCGCATTCATGAAGCCGACAACCACTCCACCATCCGACACCGTCCTGCTGCGCATCCGTCCCGCGCTGCCCGACCCCGAAGACAAAAGCGGCAACCGCGGCCCGATTCTCATGGAGCCGGCCATTTCGGCCATGCATTATTTGAAAAAGGGCCAGGACGTGGTCAGCCTGGAAATCGGCTTCTTCGAAGGCAAGATCTGCTTCTTCGCGCGCTGCACCAGGGCATCGGTCGGGCTCATCGAGAGCCAGCTCTACGCCCAATACCCGGACATCGACATCGAGGAAGTGCCGGTCGGCATCTTCGAGCCGAAGGCGGGGGAGTCGGTGGTCTACACCGACCTGGCGTTCACCGATCCGGAGGTCTTTCCCATCAAGCGCCACCCGCAGTTCGACGACATGCTCAGCCGACAGAGCCTGGACCCCATCGCCAGCATGACGTCCATTCTGCTGCGCTATCCGGACATCGCGATGCGCGGGCACATCCAGCTGGTCTTCAAACCGTTCGACAACGCCCGCAGGTCGTTCCGCACCAAGACGCTCAAGTTCCTGCCGCTCATGTCCAAGGGCTTCTCCCAGAAATGGGATTGGTACGGAAAGCTGTTCTGCCGCATCCATTTGGCGCGCGGCTGGCATTGGTGGGCTTACCTGCCGCTGAACATCCTGATGGGCGGCTTCCGCGCTTGGTTCTCGTTCGTGCCCAACCTGTCGGACATCATGCTGTCCGAGGACGGCGGAGCGTCGAGCAGCGGCGACGATGACGACCGCGCGCAGGAATACACCACCAAGCGCAACCATGACAGCGAGACCGTCGTGGGCGCCATCGCCGACAAGGTGAACCACCTGCTCTTCGTCGGCAACATCCGCATCAGCGTCATCACCAAGACGCCGCTGAAGGACCAGGCCGAGGCCAAGCTGCACGAAATCCAGTCGAGCTTCCGTCAGTTCGCGCTGCCGCACCTGAACGGCTTTAAAGAACACGGCGTGCAGGTCGCGCAGGAATTCCCAACCGGCTTCAAAATCAATCCCTACCTGCTGTCGGTCGAGGAAATCGCGTCACTGTGGCATCCGCCCAGCCTGTTGGTGCGCACGCCCAACATCGACTGGGTCACCAGCAAGAAACTGCAGCCGCCGGTCGACCTGCCCATCGCCGAGACCGAGGACGCCAACAGCCTGACCATGCTGGGTGAAGCCGTGTTCCGCGGCCGCCGTACGCAATTCGGCATCAAGCCCGATGACCGCCGCCGCCACATGTACATCATCGGAAAGACGGGTATGGGCAAATCCACGCTGCTGGAAAACATGATCTACTCCGACATCATCGCCGGAAAAGGCGTGGGTGTCATCGATCCGCACGGCGACCTGATCGAAGCGTGTCTGCGCTTCATTCCCGCTAACCGCAGCAACGACGTCATCCTGTTCAGCCCGGCCGACAAGGACTTCCCGCTGTCGTTCAACATGCTCGCGTGCTCGAACCCGGACCAGTACCCGCTGGTAGCGTCCGGGCTCATGAGCGTGTTCACCAAGATGTGGCCCGACGTGTGGAGCGGACGCATGGAGCACATCTTGCGCAACGCGCTGCTCGCGCTCATCGAAACCCAGGGCAACTCCATGCTCGGCATCCTGCGCCTGTTCGTGGACGACGGCTTCCGCAAGAAGATCGTGGAACACGTGCAGGACCACCTGGTGAAGAGCTTCTGGCAGGACGAGTACGCCGGCTGGACCGACAAATACCGTACCGAGGCCATCGCGGCGATCCAGAACAAGATCGGCCAGCTGCTCAGCGTGCCCACCATCCGCAACATCGTGGGACAGGTGAGCAGCAAGCTCGACGTCCGCGAAGCCATGGATACCGGCAAGATCGTGTTGGTGAACCTGAGCAAAGGTAACCTGGGAGAAGACAACTCGGCCTTCCTGGGTTCCATGCTGGTCACCAAGTTCCAGCTGGACGCCATGAGCCGCGCGGACATTCCGGAGAAGGAACGCCGCGACTTCTTCCTGTACGTCGACGAGTTCCAGAATTTCGCCACCGAGTCGTTCGCAACCATCCTGTCCGAGGCCCGCAAGTACCGCCTGTCGCTCACGCTGGCCAACCAGTACGTCGGACAGCTGCTGCTGGAAGGCAACAGCACGGCGCTGCAGGATGCGGTGTTCGGCAACGTGGGCTCCATGGTGTCGTTCCAGGTGGGTGCCGAAGACGCCGAGGCGCTCGCATTGCAATTCGAGGAAATGGTGGAGCCGAAAGACATTCTCTCGCTGCCCAAGTACCACGCCTACATGCGCCTGATGATCGGAGGCATGGCCAGCAAGCCGTTCTCGGTGTCCACGCTGCCGCCGCCCAAGGTCACCCAGGATCCCGACCGCGTGGAAATCATCCGCCGCATGTCGCGCGAACGCTACGCCGAGAAACGCTCGGTCGTGGAGGACAAGATCGGCCGCTGGCTGAAGGCCGCCAGCGAAAACCGCAAACTGGCCGTGTCCGATGTGAAATCCAAGGAGAAAGAACAGGAAGAGAAGGATAAGGCCAAGAAGAAGGGTATGACGCTGGAGGCGTACCGCGCCTGGCGTGACCGCGAGATGTGGACCAACGACTTCAACGCGCTGCGCAAGAAGGACATCACCGAGCCGTTGTCGGCCGAAGAGCGCGGCAAGATGGTCGATCTGGAAGTGAAGCTGAAGAACAGCGGCGGAGTTCCGCCGCCGAGCAAGGCGATGATCGAAGCGGCCGCTAAGAAGAGCGGTACGCCTCTTCCCGCCGCTCCGTCCGCGGCAGCTCCGGCCGCGCCGGCAAAGCCCGCTCCCGCTCCGAAACCCGCGGCACCGAAGCCGCCGAAACCTCCCGCCGCGAAATAAATGGAGTCCTTGGAGTCCCGCAGGCGTTCTTCATGGAGGGCCGCCTTGCCTGTTCTTCTCTCGCTGCTGGTGGCAGCATGTTCACCAATGCCTCCCGACACCTCCACGGCCGCCGTCCGCTACATGCCGGTCGGGGATTCCTACACCATCGGGACCGGCATCGGGCAGGAGTTCGCCTGGCCGGCGGTGCTGACCGAGCGCCTGAAAGCCGAGGGCGTGGACATCGTGTTGCTCGGCAACCCGGCTCGGAACGGCTGGACCACCCAGGATGCCATTGAAGGGGAGTTGCCAGGCTTTGAACAAGCAAAACCGAACTTTGCCACGTTGTTCATCGGGGTGAACGATTACGTGCAGGGCAGCG
>DAORHV010000145.1:0-3444 GCA_035438175.1 Candidatus Peribacteria bacterium | reverse complement strand
ACCACGTCGGTCACGGCGCCGATGGAGCGCTCGTACAGCGCGCGTTCCTCGAACATGGGCGGATCGATGCGCTTAAAGCCTGCCTGGCGCGCGCGGTGACGCACGGCCTTCTTGATGTACGTGAAGAACTGGTGATCCAGCGGCAGGACGTCGTTGACGCCGCGCGGAGACCGGAATTTGGGCTGACCCATAAGATGAATTGGTAATGATCGCGCGTAATGTGCACGATTCACAGACGGGCAGTGTACCAACTCGGTGCCACAAAGTCCAGTCTTGTCTAGGATCCTTTCCCAAGGCCCCTGGCGGTCTTCCGTTCGGGGCAAAGCGCATGTATGCTCTGCCAGCCCGCAATGTGCGGCTTTTCACACCACCGAACCACAGTTTCCCATATGGCGAGCGTAGCTCAGCTGGTTAGAGCATCTGGTTGTGGTCCAGAGGGTCGCGGGTTCGAATCCCGTCGCTCGCCCCAGAAATAAAATTTGAAATGATTATCCCCAATATTGATTAACTGCACTCATGTTCAGGCTTAGTTCACTGCTGCCATCAGTATCGTTTTCTTTACGAATAGAAAGCTTTGTCTCTCTCCAATCAATAAATTGATCGTCATCTAATTTCAAATCAACATAAATTATCAGATCACACTTTCGCGTACATTTTTCCCTGCTTTTGTTTGTAGTTGTTTTAATTTGAATCGATTTCATAACACGGCCTTTTACACCAATTAAATCATTTCCAGTATCAGACAGAGGGGGCGCTGCTTGTACATCTAATTCCAATAAACGTAGCTGCGCTATTAATTCGCCTAGTTTGCCAATTTTGATTGGGTTCGGTAACGGATTAACCATGCTTAAATAGTGAAAAAATTAATGTATTTCTATCTCAAACCTCGTCGTCACGACTTTTCCGTTGTGCAGGAATTGCCCGAACACCACGTAGCGCCCCGGGAAGGGGAACATGGTGTAGGCATCGATGTCCGGTCCGAATGTATCCGGCAGGATGACGTGCGGGTGCTTCATGGGGTCACGCGGATTCACGAGCGCGTCCCACCACGATTGCGGCATCTCGCCGTGCGTGTGCTGGAACTGTAGCAAGTCCGAACGCACGATCGCCAGGTGCATCGGCGCGGCCAGGTAGGTCTCCAAATCGGTGACCGGCTTGCCATCTTTGGAAATGCTATAGTGCAGCTTTACCGGCTGCTTGGCGTGTATCACGGCCGGAGTATCCAACCGGACATCGTAGCCATCAAAGGTTTTCTCTCGTGCAGAGTCTTCGGCAACCGGCTTCATGGCGCCGCCGTCACCCACGTTCACGAAGAACTCCTGGGAGACGGTCTTGGAGCGGATGGTGAAATCGATGGCGACCACGTACTTGCCCGCCTTCGGGAACGTCGCGCGCACCGGAAATGTGGCGGTCTTCAGCATGTCTTGGGTAATGCGGCCCAGTTCTTCGGGATGCACGTGGAAGAACGTCTGCAGATCCTGCCCGATGACCACCGTGTGCAGAATGCGGTCGTGCTCGCGCGAGAGTCCGGTGACCGGGTTGCCATCCAAGTCCTTGAGTGTGAACGTGAGTGTGGCGGGTTTGCCGGGTACCAGCGTCTGCGGCTCAGTCGTCATCTGCGCGATGGCGTGCGCCGGACGGGTGAACTGCACGAACTCGCGCGCATCCGCGAAATGCGATGCGGCCTGGCCCATGCCGATCATGCAGCCCAGCACCGCCGTCGGCGAGGTGACTTTGCCGTCGCGCATGGGTACGTTCTCGTGCCACATGCCGCCCGACGCGGCGCAGGCTTCGGCGAATCCGCCCGACGCGTGCATGGTGCCGTGGTAGCCGAGCAGCACGATGAGCACGATATCCACGAGCAGTACGAACCACAGGACTTCGGTCTCGGGCTTCGTGCTTACGGCGGATGCAGCGGAGCGTTGCGCCCGTGCGATGTGCGTTTCGGCGACCCGGCGCAGCATCACGGACAGCAGAAGCAGGATCAGCGCGGCCGCAATGCACGTCCAGGCGAAACCATCCAGCGAGCGGCCTTCTTCGTCTGCATGCACCGCCAACACGTCATCCGGATAGCGCAGCGTGAATTCCGCGGTGGCGTCGTACCCCGTGGCTTGTTGCAGGGTGACGCCAACCCTCCAGTGGCCGGCAGGCGACAGCAGCGTACGGTCGAAGGCATAGCCTCCCGGGAAGAGCAGCTCGGCGGGGACCACGATCGGTCCGATGTCCTCTTCGTCGTTGCTGAGCGTGAGAACCGCGTTCTTGATCTCCGCCGGTTTGCCGTCGCGCGTGGCGGTCAGCAGGAACAGATCATCGTCATACGGATGTTCGCCGAATGTGAGCACAACGCCCTGGCTCTCGGCGGTTTGTTCGAAATGCTTGCCGGTATTCAATGGCGGGGTGGTGATGATCAGCGAGCTGGACACGAACAGCACCGCCAGCGCCACGAATGCCTCGGTCCACAGCGAATACACGGCCAGCGCCATGGCTTCGCGGTCGTTCTCGCGGCCGGCCCCGTTCGCGATGCGTACCGCGCCGGCATCCAGCCGGAACTGGTGATACAACCGCAGCGCCAGCAGCGCGAACGCGAACATGGTCAGCGACAGCAATCCAAGTCCCCAGTGCGTTGCGAGCAGATTGGCGGGCGTCTTGAGGTGCAGCCAGATGATGTACGCGCCGGTGACGCCGCCAACCGCCAGGCTGGCGGTGAGCATGCGCGAAAGCAGTCCGAGTCCGAGCGCCATGATCCTGGCGCGGCCGTCTTCACGCAGCGTCGGGAGAATCGCCAGGACGAACGCCGTGATGCCGCCGATCCAGATATCTTTGCCGACCAGGTGCACCGCGTTCACGGCCACCGAAAATTCCGGCCACAGGTGCGACGCGGCGGCGTGACTGACACGCGCACGCAGAATCGCCAGCAATCCCACCAGCCCAAGCAGCACCCGTTCGGTGCGTGTCATGTTGTGCGAGGCGAAGATTGTGCGCGCCGTGCAGAGCAGAACGCCGGCGATGATCACCCCGAGGACCAGCCGGTAGAGCGCGAAACTGCCGACTACGGTCGTAATCAGGTTCGGCAGTGGTACTTCGCGCGAACCCAAGAGGATGTACGACGCGGCACCGATGACAATGAGTCCGCAGGCGCCGAGCAGAATGCGAAACAGCGTACGTTCGGTGCGGATGCGCAAGCGGGCATCCAGTGGCTCGCGCAGCGGCCTCCAGACGAACACGAGGAGCAGCAGTACTCCCAGCAGCAATGCGTGTCCGGCCAGCTCCAGCCAGACGGCGGCGGCTTCGGGCGTGTTCGAACGGTGGTTCACCTGGAACTGCGCCCCCGACGACACTCCTTCCACGCCGACGAAGAAGCTGTAGGCGCCTTTGGTGAAGTGTCCGTCATCGGCAGAGACAGTTTGCCAGGCCACCGTGTAGGTGCCGGTTCCGGCCGCCGTC
>DAORHV010000144.1:0-3462 GCA_035438175.1 Candidatus Peribacteria bacterium | reverse complement strand
CCAGATGCAAAGCAATCCGAACAAGGCCGACGGCAATTTATCCTGTATGCCCAGAGCTGCCACGACGTTCACGTGCAGCGGCCTCACCACGCAGATCGCGCCGCACGCGAGCGCAACCCACGTGCGTACGCGCAGCAGCTGGCGCAAGATCAACGCCACCAGCAGCGCGTTGCACGCATGCAGCAGCACGCTGACGTACAGAAACGCGTTGGTCGCCAATCCGCCGTAGACGAGCGCGGTCAGTGCGAACAGAACGGCCCCGGCCGTTTGAGCGAAGTGCGTGTCGAGGATGCGGAGGAATTTTGCGAGCACTAGAAGGAAGTGTAGCAGGGACGGCGAGGTGAGCCCCAATCGTCCGGACGATTGGGGCTGGGGATGTGGGTCCCGCCGTCGGTACGGCCGGGACTGGGATGTGACGAGGGAATGCGTCAGAAACGGAGTGCATTCCCGGTGGGATTCCCCCAGTCGCAGGGGACTGGAGGCAGGAAAGTCTAAGCCTCGCCCCCGATTCGTCCAGCATTACGCATTCAATGCCGTACGGAGGGCTTTACGTAGCGATTTTTGCTACCACGTGCATTCCGGTTTCCACCGGGTTGTGGAGGTCATTCCGATGAGTATACTCGAAGGGTTATGCGACAACTCAACAGAATGCGTTTGCGCACCGCGCAGCCGGGTGAAGAACGCCCCAAGCCGTTGCGCCGTTTGCCGTCCGCGCGCGAAGAATGGACCGTCACATTGTTTTCGTTGTGGTTCCTGGCCGGCCTGTACGTCGACGGCTGGGCGCACAACCATTTGTCCTCGACGCTCGAAACGTTCTTCACGCCGTGGCATGCGATCTTCTACTCGGGCTACCTCGTGCTGTCGCTGTCGCTGCTCGCGATCGTCTGGCGCAACAAGCGGCGTACCGGCGGCGATTGGTTCACGTCCATCCCGGTCGGCTACGGCTGGTCCCTGATCGGCGCCGGAATTTTTGCCTTCGGCGGACTCGGTGACATGGCCTGGCACATCGTTTTCGGCATCGAAGCCAATCTGGAGGCGTTGCTGAGCCCCACCCACCTGATGCTGGCCACCGGTTTGTTCCTCATGGTCACCGGCAACCTGCGCGCCTGGTGGGCACGGCAGACGCCCATCGGCGTGCCGAAGCTCCGCGAACAGCTGCCCATGATTTTGTCGCTGTGCATGACGCTGTCGGTCATGACGTTCATGACGCAGTTCGCCCACTACGTGAAAGTCTACGCGTCCGTTCCGCAGCCGCTGTTCCCGCAGCAGGAAATCAGCATGGCGCTGGGCATCGCCGGTTATCTGCTGCAGACCGCCGTGATGATGGGCTGTATTTTCATGATTCTGAAACGCGCCCGTCTGGCCCGTGGAACCCTCTTTTTGTTCATCGTGCTGAACGCGGCCGCCATGGACTGGATGCGCGACGGCCTCTCGTTCCTGCCGGCTGCCGCCATCACCGCGTTCATGGCCGAATACTCGGCCCGCAATCTCTATCCGCTGGAGCAGCATCTGCGCGAATTCCGTGCGTTCGCGTTCGCCATCCCCGCCCTGTTCTTCAACCTGTACTTCGTGACGCTCGCGTTGCAGGACGGCATCTGGTGGACCGTCCACGTGTGGGCGGGGTCCATCGTCATGGCCGGCATCGCCGGTCTGCTGCTGAGCTTCGTGGCGGTGCCCATGGAAGAGGGCGCTTAGTTGGCGCCCGTCTGGATGATGTCGAAGCTGGTGCCGTGGACGTTGCCCTCGGACTGGAATTCCACGAACGTCCGGTAGAACGCGTCTGCGGCGGGCAGCGTCACGCGGAACGACAGGGCGTCGGTATCGGCGTGGGCATGCAGGTATTGGCCGTCGGCCGTCAGCACGATGGCGTGGCCTTTGGCGCCCAGGTAGTCCTCCAGAGCCACCGGCTTGCCGTTCTTGGTGACCTCGTACGCCAGCGTGGCATCCTTACCGTTGAACACGGGCGAGAAATGCACCGAGAGGCCGTCGACCTTCTTTGTCTCGGCGGCGTCGGGAGTCAGGCCGTACGCGCCGTTGTTACCCTCGTACTTCTGCGCGAAGCGCTGCACCGAATGCGTGTCGTCGGTGTCGGTGAAGTCGGCGTACATCCAGTACGTGCCGGCCGCTTCCGGTTTGAACGCCACGCTCCACACGCCGCCGCTGCCCATAACGGGGTGCAAGTGGCTGAAGTGCGTCAGGTCGTCGCGCACCACCAGCAGATGCATCTGCTTGGTGTGACTGGTGCCGAACTCGGTCATGACCGCGTTGTTCTTCCGGATGAGGAACGAAATGCCGCTGCCGGTCGAGAAGTTCTCGGCCGAGTATGACGCGGTGTTCTCGTGCATGCCGTCCATTCCTTCCATGCCGTCATGCGCTGCGGGCGTGCAGCCGCTCATGAGGAAACCGATGATGACGACGATCAGGGTGAGGTAGTACATGGAAGAAGGGAAAAAGAATTACGCGCTGAGGCGCGCGAAGAAGAAAAAAAGCAGGGTGAAGCCGATCGCCATGGCGTACGGCGCGATTTCCGACACCGCGTTGCGGCGCGACGGATGGAACAGCTTGAGCGTGAGCGAATTGCCGACCACCGACACCGAGCTCAGCGCCATGGCCAGGCCGGCCAGTTCGGGGCGCAGTACCAGGCCGAAGCCGGTCAGCACGCGCGCGGCGATGGGAATGCCGATCACGTTGTAGAACAGCGCGAAGAACAGGTTCTGGCGGATTTTCGACACCGACGCGCGGCTGAGCCGCAGCGCCACGGCCACGTGCCGCGGATCGTTCTGGGCCAGCACGATGCCGCCGGTCTCGATGGCGATGTCGGTGCCGCCGCCCATCGCGATGCCCACGTCGGCGCGTGCCAGCGCCGGACTGTCGTTCATGCCGTCGCCGACCATCGCCACGATGTTCCCGGCAGTCTGGAGCTTGGCGATCTCCCCGGCTTTGCGCTCGGGCAGGATGTCGCCCAGCACGCGGGAAATTCCCGCCTCGCGGCCGATGGCCGCGGTGGTGCGCGTGTTGTCGCCGCTCAGCAGGATAACCTCCATACCGAGCGCCCGCAGATCCGAAACCGCCTGCGCGGCACCGGGCTTCAGCGTGTCGGCGATGGCCAGCAGGCCCAGCACCCGCGTGGCGTCGGCCAGCAGCACCACGCTGCGGCCGGCTTCCTCGTACTGGCGCGAGAACTGTCCGACCGCCGGTTCGTACACGCCCATCTGCTGCATCAGGCGCGCGTTTCCAAGCACGTACGGCGTTCCGTCCACGACGGCCCGGATGCCGTGCCCCGGCAGCGCGGCGAAGCCCTCGGCTTGCGAGAGCCGCAGGCTCAGTTGCGAGGCGTACCGCACGATGCTGTCGGCCAGCGGATGTTCGGAGCCATGCTCCATGGATGCGGCGATGCGCACCACTTTGCGGACGTGGGTGTCGGCGTCGTCGATCGCTCCGCCGGTGAACGCGATCACGTTC
>DAORHV010000143.1:0-3468 GCA_035438175.1 Candidatus Peribacteria bacterium | reverse complement strand
ATCCGGTACTTCGACAATAAGCCGGTGACGAAGGATGACGTGCTCAAGCTGCTGGACGTGGCGCATCTCGCGCCGAGCGTGGAAAACCTGCAGCCGTGGCGCTTCGACGTGATCTTCGATAAGAAGCTGCGCAAGGAACTCATGGAAGCCTGTTGCTACGGCAATTTCGTGGAAGGCGCCGGCGTATTCATCGTGGTGAGCGCCAACAAGACCATGTCGAACGCGGGCCGCGAACCGGTCTGGAACGCCAAGGAGCTGGAATACTCGTGCATGGCGGCGATGATGAACCTGCTCCACGGCGCCACGGCCATGGGCCTGGGCAGCTGCTGGGTGTCGCTGCATCACGGCAAGGCGCATGAAATCCTGAACCTCCCCATGCACGACATCGTGGTCGGCGGAGTGATGATCGGACACTACCGCCCGGGCGAGGAATATCCGTCGGGCGAGCACCAGCGCAAACCGGTCATGGATTGCTGCCAGTTCCATGAGGAAGCAGGCCCGACTCGGTGAGCTTCTTCAGGAGCTTGTCGCCCCATAGGCGGATCTTCTCTTCCTGGCCGTAGGGCTCGTTCACCAAAATGAACGGCGGCAGAAACAGCGTCGCGCCATGTTCGCGCTGGAACCGCAGGAAATGCTCGGTGCAGCGGGTGCGGAAATAGTAACGGTCATCGCCGAGGCTGATGAACGTCATGGGCTTCCCCTGCAACGCCACGTCCTTTGCGCGTTCATGCAGCAGGGCGTGCATATGCGTATTGAGCTGCCCTTCCGGTCCGCCGGTGTTCCAGGTACCCGACGCCAACACCACCAGGTCGCCGCGCAGCAACGTATCGGCTCCCGCCCGTTCGGCGCGCTGGCATTCGAACGCCATGTCCGGCCGCCGCGAGGTCAGATGATCCAGCAGCGTGGTGATGACATATTCTGTATTCCCGCTCGTGGAAGCGTAAATAATGTGAAGGCAAGGCATTGGGGAATGGATACTGACGGAAACCGGAAAAGTATCAATGGCTCTGGTGGTGGATCCGCCCGCTGTGCCGGGACAACCAATTCCCGTCCCGCCTGTCGTGCGCCACCACGCTGAGGATGACGGGGCAGAGCAACACAAAGTAGAACGGGGCCACCGTGTAGACCGCTTCCCATGCCAGCGTGTAGGAGACGATCATCAGGGCGGCCATCGCGATGACGGCGAAGAAAAACCAGAGTTCAACGGTGCGTGTTTTCATGGGAGTGACGGTAAACGGACAAAATCCTGCTTGCGATGCGGACGAAGGACCGGTCAGATCTGAGTTTCAACGTCATACAGCCAGTCGTCTTGGGACGGCGCTTCGGCGGCTTGCTGCGGCGAAGGCACGCTGCAATCCGGCGTTCCCGTGCCGCGCAAGTCGGCGGACGCGGGCGTCTCGGAGACCGCGGGATCGGAGACCGTCTTGTCGGCGGGGAACTGCATGCCGGCCTGCGGCTCGGCGTGCATCCGGTGCGGCGGCGGGAAAACGCGCGTGGCGCGGTGGGTTTTGCCGGGGGTGTGAGTGATGAAGAACAAGCGGGTCATGGGTGAAGGGGAAGACAGGATTACCGTACTCGTCGCCTGTTTTTCCGCAATCCACTGCGAAAAAACAATGTATACGCCCGTGCCTGATCTCTGCATCGTTTCGGACCGCTACCGGCGCACCGGCCAGGTTTCCAGCGCATCGCCGGGCACCAGCGCCGCCAGTTTCGCCGCGCGCGCCTCCGGGCGGAGGCGGCGGTTGTTGTACTTCCACTCCAGTTCCTTCAGGTAGAACCCGATGTTGCCGCGGCGGATGCCGTGGTACCGCTTGAGCCGTTGCGACATCCAGGACCACAATTGTTCGACGCCGTCGCGTTCGCGCGGATTATCGCTGAAACGGTGGAACGTCCCTTTGCAGATGAACCCGGCGTAGCCCGAGAAACGCCGCCTCATCGCGGCATCCCCTTCAGGCATGTGGTCGAAACGGAAATTTGCTTCGTCGTCGGTGAGCGGATCGATGAACGCCTCTTTGCCGCCGACCATCTTCACGCCGAACACCGGCGCGTCGCCGGCGGCCCGTCCTTTGCAGCGGAAGCGCCCCTTGCAGCGCTTGCAGAACGCACTGTCATGTACGGCCCTGCCGCAAGGCTGAACGGCCGTGATCAGCATGATCTTTCCATGCACCAGGTTCTGCTCCGCCAGCAGACGGCGGAACCGGTCGTACAACGCGGACACTAGCCGGTAACGGTATCCCGTGAAATCTGATGCCTGCTGGGCCGGGAAATCCATGCAGAAGCACAGCAGGATGTCGGCGCACTGTCTCAGCCGCAACGCGTCGGTTTTCTTGGCGGGGGAAAATTTCGTGAGACACGTTCCGCACTTCCGGCGTCCGTCCGACAACGCATACAGCTTCGTCCGCTTTTTGCACGACGGACACAGCAGGTGGCGGGAGCCGTCGCTGCGGCCGCGCCGCATGCGCCGCTCCAGTTGCGCCAACAATGGCTCGGAATCGATCCGCATACAAGAGCCGTCATCGTACCACCCGTTGGTCCGATCCGGCACCGAGATCGGCCGGGGAAACGCGTCTTGCCGTTTTCCCGCGATCCTGTCGCGGAAAAAGACGGCCTCCGGATGCCGGATCGGCACTTCGAAAAGTCCGGTGCAAGGAGTACCATACGGACATGCGTTCGCTTTGGGACGTCCTCACCACCAGGAGCACGACCGTGTCGCATTATCACGGCGACATCGTCCGTAAATTATTCCTGACCGCCGGCGCGCTGATGCTGGCGACCACGCCGTTCTTCCAGAGCCGCCTGCCCGTTTCCGCGTATGCAGGCATGTGCGTGGTACTGGTACTGGATGTGGCGGCCGCCATGATGAACCCGCTCATGAAACGACTGGCGTATTTCGAGAGCGCCGTGGCGCTCATCGGCTGCGCCACGTTCGAGTTCTACGCCATCCGTGACTTCGACGTCTCGGACGGGCTGTTCTGGACCAACCAAGCGCTGGCCCTGCTGTTCTTCTTCGCACTGTATTACGCGGTGAAGACCGCGCGCGGGGCGGCCCTGCGCCAGCAGGTGGACGAGGAACGCAAGGGTGCCTAAGGGCGCCACAACCGGACGTACGGTCATATTCACCGTAGACGCAGCAAGAAGCCAAAAACCCTGCTTATTGACAATTTTAGTTTACATTGTATAATTCGCGCGCATGTGCACTCGATAAATGGCGTTACGCCAGCACAGGCCACGGCCCTTTCGCAACACCGGCTTCTCTTTCAATTGCTACCTGAAAAAAATGACAAACTAGACATTCACGACCACGTCCGCCGGATCGAGATCGGCCTTCTGCGCATGCCATAGCGTACGCAGGATGCCGGTCTCGCTTCACGCCTCTACCAAAGGCGGACGCGCAGACAGGTAACTTCCCAATGTTCCCGCCACAAAGGCGGGGTCCAAGTCTCAGCACCTTAGGGTGGGAGACGCACC
>DAORHV010000142.1:0-3501 GCA_035438175.1 Candidatus Peribacteria bacterium | reverse complement strand
AACGTTCCGCCGAAGCGGATGGTGTCCACCGCGAACAATGTGGCCCGCGAATGCGGCTTGGTGCGCTTCTTGTTCCACGGAGCGGTGCGCGGGGCGTTGGCGGCTTTCCAGGCGCCCGAGGCATGGCGAGGCAGACGGCGCAGCTTGCGCCAGGCGTCGGCCAGCCCGTTGCCGGCTCCGGCGTGCGTGGCTTCCAATTGGGCTTTGCCCTCCTGCAGCGTACCGCCGATCAGGCAGCTGGTGGCCTGAGAAATGCGCTTTACGAAATGCGCGTCGTTGGCCTGCACTAGCTTGGAAACCGACTGCTCCGCAGCGGCCTCGTTTTGCGTGGCGGGCTTCACCGGGTCTTCCGTCACCACGTTCCACTCGGCCAGCATGGCATCGATTTTCGGGGTCTGCTGATGGACGGCGACCGGGCGCTGGGCGCGGACCATGCGCGGCTGCTGAACGGGCACATGCTTGTGCACCGGCTTCGGCTGTGCCGCGGGAGTTTCGCCCGTGCCGAAGATGACGACATCGCCGTTTTCGTCGTAGCCTGCCTTCGGTTGAGGTTGGTGGTTCGACATGAAGAAGTCACTCATTGTAACACAAAAGGGCATTCCGAACGAGGTCTGGGCTAACCAAAGCCACTGGGAATACGTTGACAGAAAAACATAAATAATGCGATTTCATCTATTTTTACCCTCAAACCAGGATCACGCCGCCGCCGACCACTTCCTCGCCGCGGTACAAAACCAGGGACTGCCCGGGTGACTGCGGGGGTTGAGGGACGTCGAACGTGAATACGCCGGCGCCGTTTTTCACCAAAATGGAGCCGTGCTGGCGGACGGCCAGCGAACGCACTCGGCATTCGAATTCGGTGGCCTCGCCGTCAGCCGGTTTCCAGGACACGAACCGCAAATCGTTCACGTGGAGCTCTCGTACGGTCTCGCGGCCCTTGGGCTCCACGATCAAGCTGTTGCTGGCCCCGTCCTTGGCCACTACTTCCAGCGGGATCTTCTGGCCGCCCACCTTCAGTCCGCGGCGCTGGCCCACCGTGTACAGCGGTAAGCCTTGGTGCGTACCAAGCACCGTGCCGTCGCGTCGCACGATCGGTCCGGGCGCGATGGCATCGGTGAGGTGGCGCTTCAGGAATTCCTGCGGCGTCTTCTCGGGGAAGAAGCACAGATCCTGGCTCTCGCGGTACGACGAATCGGAGTAGGGGACTTTGAAATGCGCGGCCAGCGCGTAGACCTCCGGCTTGCGCATGGCGCCCAGCGGAAACACACAGTGCTTCAGCTGCTCCTGCGTCAGGCCGTAAAGGTAGTAACTCTGGTCCTTGCGGCCATCCACCGCTTCCAGCAGCAGGTGACGCTCGCTGCCGTCGGACAGCGTTTCGGTGGCGGTGCGCGCGTAGTGGCCGGTGGCCAGCTTATCGCAGCCGAGCTCTTTGCAAAGCTCCAGCAGTTTGCCGAACTTAATGGTGCGGTTGCAGCCGATGCACGGGTTGGGCGACAAGCCTTTGGCGTAGCCGGCCAGGAACGGGTCCACCACGTTCTGCTTGAATTCGTCGGCCAGATCCACGATGTGCAGCGGAATCCCCAGTTGCTTGGCGACCGTCCGAGCGCGCGCGGCGGTCTGGGCGTTGCAGCACTTGCTCGGCAGCACTTCTGCCAGCGCAGGTGCCAGCGGATCGCTCCACAGCGTGAAGCGCACGCCGACCACGTCGTGGCCCTGCTCTTTCAGCAGGTGGGCCACCACGCTCGAATCGATGCCGCCGGACATGGCCAACAGGATGCGCATTCGCGTCCATTCTAACCGAAAAGGAGAATTTTGCAGGCATGAGCCTTGTAACAGCCTCCTTGCTGGCGATACTTGCAGTATATGAAAAATGTCCCCCAAAACTATTCATCGGCGGACTATCTGCAGTTCCAGTTTCTGCACGGAGGACAGGCGCCTGCCGCCGGCGCGGTCATCGAACCGGTTCGCGGCCCCGTCACCGTCATTGCCGTGCACCTTCACGACGGAGAAGACCAGTACATGCGCGGGCTTGTCGACGGAACCAATGCCGTCTGCGAGGCAGTCCGCAGCCAGTTCGGGCAATTATTGATCGTGAACAACACCGGCGACGCACCCCCGTCGCTCATGTCGCTGCCCGGTGCGGCGGTAGTGGGTGATTACGAACTGTTCCAGCCGCCGTTGCTTCAGGTTCTGGAGCAACAGCGCCGCATCGTTGTGACCGGCTGGGATGCGCGCGCCTGCGTGCGCGAAACGCTGCGCGGCGTCATTTCATTGCTTCCGGATGCCCCATCCGAGGTGCATTTCCCGCTCGGCGCGCTGGACGATGCAAAAAACGACGGCATCTCCGCTCCGGATGAGCAGAAAGTGGTGCTCTCCACGCTCATCGGCATGTACGCACGACTGGCCAACGACGTGCGCGGTCTGGCGCGTGTGAGCTACGACGGCAACTATCTGGCGCAGCATGACGATTCCGGCCCGCCGACCGCTCTGCATTTTTATTCGTCGGTCGATTCGTTCGGCGCATTGAACAATGCCGAAAGCCCCCCGCGGTCTTCCTGAAGCCGCAGAAAGTCGCTACCATGCCGCCATGCTCGACAAAGTCAGGGCCCATATTGCTGAGTACGGCGAGACCGAAAAGAAGATGCAGGATCCGGCGATTTATGCTGATCAGAAGCAGATCACCAAATTGTCGCGCCGCATGAAGCAGCTGAAGCCGCTGGTCGACGCCTACGCCCAGTACGAAAAGTGCGAGCGCGCGGTCGCGGACGCGGAGGCGATGAAAGATGATCCGGAGCTCGGCCCCATGGCCGAGGAAGAAGCGGTGAAGGCGCGCGAGCAGATGCCGGTGTTGTTCGAGAAAATGAAGCGACTGCTGGTGCCCAAGAACCCCGACGACGAAAAGAGCGTCATCATGGAAGTGCGTGCCGGCGCCGGCGGCGACGAAGCCGCGCTGTTCGCGGCCGAGCAGCTGCGCATGTACCTCAAGTACGCCGAAGCCAAGGGCTGGAAAACCGAACTCATCGATACCTCGCCGTCCGATTCGGGCGGCATTAAAGAAGCGTCGGCCCGCATCGAGGGCGAAGGCGTGTACGGCGAACTGAAGTGGGAATCCGGCGTGCACCGCGTGCAGCGCATTCCACAGACCGAGGCCAAGGGCCGCGTGCACACCTCCACCACCACGGTGGCCATTCTTCCCGAGGCCGAGGAAGTCGACATCGTCATCAACCCCAGCGATCTGCGCATCGATACCTACCGCGCCGGAGGCGCAGGAGGCCAGCACGTGAACAAGACAGACAGTGCCGTCCGCATGACCCACATCCCGACCGGCGTGGTGGTGGCCTGCCAGAGCGAACGCTCGCAGCTGATCAGACGGTCTTGAGGTCCCGCTGGCCGAGGGCTTCGCCGAACAGGAAGCGAAACTGCTCGAGGTGGTAGAGGGCCTGGCGGGCGGGATCTTCACCGGCATCGCTATAGATGATGAACGGGCCGGACTTCGTCTCT
>DAORHV010000141.1:0-3505 GCA_035438175.1 Candidatus Peribacteria bacterium | reverse complement strand
CGCGACGGCCCGCCAGGCGTGCAGCATGATCTGCTTCAGACGGTCATCCACACTTTGTTCGTCCCACCGGTGCCCCGACATGCCCTGCAGCCATTCGAAATAACTTACCGTCACGCCGCCGGCGTTGGCGAGGATGTCCGGAATCACCTGTGTACCGCGGTCTTCCAACACCCGGTCGGCGTCGGCTGTCACCGGGCCGTTGGCGAGTTCCAGTACGTACCGGGCGAGGACGTTGGCGGCGTTGCGTTCGGTGATCACGCTTTCTATGGCGGCCGGAACCAGCACGTCGCAGGGGAGCGCCAGCAACTCGGCGTTGTCGATCGCCTTGGCACCCTGCGCCCACGAACGTGCCTCGGCGTCCACCTGCGTGATGTTCCCGGTGCGCAGGCGCAACTCGCGCAACTTGCCCGGGTCCAGTCCGTACGGCGCGTACCACCCCCCGTGCACGTCGGTAATGCCCACCACCGTATAGCCCGCCGCGTGCAGCATGGCCGCCATGTTGCCCCCGACATTGCCGAATCCCTGTATCGCCACCCGGATGCTCTTCCGCGGACGGTTCAGCGATGACAGGAGTTCCTCCAAGATGAGAAAGCCGCCCCGGGCGGTTGCGGTGTCGCGTCCCACGATGCCGCCGAGCGACAACGGCTTGCCGGTGATGCAGGCGGGCGTGAACTCTCCCGTGATCCGCTCATATTCGTCGCGCATCCAGCCCATGACGTCGGCATTCGTGTTCACGTCCGGTGCCGCACAGTCTTTCAGCGGTCCAAGGTGCGGTGCGAATGCACGCATGTATCCGCGCGACAGGCGCTGCAGTTCGGACGTGCTCAGCGATTGCGGCGAGCACCGCACGGCACCCTTCGCGCCTCCGAACGGGATGTCCACCACGGCCGTTTTAATGGCCATCAGCGCCGCCAGCGCCACCACCTCCTCCTCGGTGACCGCCGCATGGAACCGGATGCCGCCCTTGTACGGGCCGCGCGCGTTGTTGAACTGGGCGCGGAATGCTTCGTATGTTTCCGTCGCCCCGTCGTCGCGTTCCAGCCGGATATGCGTGCGGTGCAACGCCTCCGCGCGCTGGAAGACAAGCTGGTCGTCTTTGGAGAACCGCAGCATGGCGCCGGTGACGCCGACGATGGTCCGGAAGTTGTCGAGGAACATGGGTACGGAAAGAATGATGCCCCTTCATAATTTTTCGGCGGCCGTCGCGCAAGTGAACCCGGCTGCCAACGGACCGTGTGTAGACAACTCCAACGCATTGTTTTCGTCGTGTGGCCGTCATTTCTCCGGGCAGGAAATTTATACTGTTGTAAAAAATAACAACTTTACAGACGTACAGTTTCGGGACGCAATTCATCTGCCGGATATTCGCGGTAAGGAATGACTGCGCCGAGCGTCAACCAAGGTGCGGCGGTCGACAATGTTTCGGTAGCAGCCATCCCTTCGGGGATGCCCGGTGCCGGAACGTCCTGTTGCCGTCCGCGCAACTCCGATGCCACCCCGTCCCGCCGTGCGTGGGGCCGGCGGTACGGCGACGCGGAAGCGGCCGGCCGGCACGTGCAAACGCCCCGGCCGGCACTGTTGTGCTTCTTGTTCCTCTATACTCTGCACATGCCCAAACTCTGGTTCGCCGCCAAACGGTACGGTTACGGCTGGTATCCGGTCACGTGGGAAGGCTGGCTCACGGTGTTGCTGTTCGTAGCGCTGCTCCTGCTGCCGACGGGACTTGCCCCGTGGATCGGTCCGCCGCGCTACTCCGAATCCGCGTTCGCGGCGGCATTTGTTTGCTACGCCGCGGTGCTGACCTGCGTCTTGTTGTTCGTGTGCGTGAAAAAAGGCGAGCCGGCGCGCTGGCGCTGGGGAGGAAAATAATCAGGCGTTCGTCTGCTTGCGCAATTTCTCGCGGATGGCCTGCGTCATGCGCAGGAACATCAGTCCGGCAGTAATCAGGGCGATCAGGTCGTCGGTTTGGCCGATGACGGGCAGTACGTCGGGGATGAAATCGAACGGCAGAATGACGTACGCCATGGCGCCGAACAGCACCAGCTTGGCGGGCAGCGGCGTGCGCGGATGAATGGCCGCGGCGAAGAACACCTTCATCTCTTTCCAGAAGTTCAGCCAGCCGAGGAAGCGTTTGAACATGGTTGGGCAGGGATTACTTCTTGATGTACAGGATCGCGCCGGAATCTTCGCCGTCGGGCGCCAGGTCTTTGAACTTGAACGCGTGCGAGACCACGCGAGTGCCGGGCTTGAGTGTCGGCCAGACCGTGCGCTGGAATTTCTGCATGGTGTCGGTCAGCAGGTAGCAGAAGATCACGTCGGCGTCGGCGTAGTTCTGCGCCCACAGGTTCTTGAATTGGATATCGGTGTTCCGGCGGAACAGCGACAGCAGTTTGGCGTACACGAAGGTGGGAACCGACATCTCGAAGCCGATGCCCTTGGCGCCCAGCCGGGCCGCCGCGAACACCATGCGCCCGTCGCCGCAGCCGGCGTCGTACACGGTTTCGCCGGGTTTGATCTTCGCCAGCCGCAGCATGCCGTCCATGGTGCGTTTGGGCGTGGCCACGAACGGCGCGCCACCGCGCATCACCAGGATTCCGGGCAGACAAATCAGCAGCGATGCGATTGCGAGCCACTGGGCCAGCGCTCCATGCCCGAAAAACAGGATGAACGGGATCGGGATCAGCAGCAGGATGGCTTCGAACATGGCCGCAGGATAGCAGGAATGCCTGCCGGACTTCCGGGCGGGAGAACATTTGGCTACAAGACGGTCTGCCCGGCTTTCGTTAGGCAAAAACTTGCCTTTCCCGCCCGCCGAATTATTCTATTGCACAACTTTTTTATTCCATGAGCAAGTTACTCGAGTTCGTCACCGATCAGGAAGCGGTTGTGCGCCGCTCTCCGCGCCGCCGCGTGGACGCGGATCGCGTCGCCAGCTTCCTTACGAAAGCGGCCCGTCTGGCGCTTGCGGACCTGCGTCAGCCGGATGTATTGGTGAATGATGTCCGGACGGCGATCGGTCGCGTACTGACCCTGTACACGGCGTTTGAACGCAATCTGTCGGAACAACGCGGCGCTAGTACTGAGCCGGTTGAAGACCGGTTTGCCGAACAACTCGCGGTCTTACGGGCACCCGAACGGTTCTCCAATCTCCGCATCGCCACCGATCTGCGCCGCCGCAACACCGCCGACTGGTTCGAGGTCACGTACCGCACCATGCATAACGACGACAGTACCCGCACCGACGACGTGGCTGCCAACCTGGATGCATCGACCGCGCGCTTCGCCGCCGAGCTGAACGCCACGCTCTCACCCGAAATGCGCGCCGGCCGCGGCATGGCGCCGATCCTGGCCGCCACGCTGTCCATGCCCATCGGCCGTTCGCTGGCGCGTGAGAGCATCCGTACCGTCGCGTCCCGCCGTTCGCAGACGACGTTCGAATTACTGCGCGGCCAATACCGTCCCACCGCAATCATCGGCACCGGGCCGGCAGGCCAGGCATTCGGTA
>DAORHV010000140.1:0-3512 GCA_035438175.1 Candidatus Peribacteria bacterium | reverse complement strand
GTGCTGGGTGCGCTGGGTGACGGTGTCGTCGAGGGCCCGCCAGCCGCGGGGTTCGACAGGATGCCAGCCACGAACTGCGCACGCCGTTGGCCACGCTCAGCTCCTCGCTCGATTTGGCGTTGAAAACCAAGAACTACCGCGAGGGGATCGAGTCGGCCAAGGACGACCTGAAGGAAGTATCGCTGCTGGTCGAGCGACTGCTGGAACTGGCGCGGCTGGACCAGTTGGTGCTGGCACTGGAGCCAACCGACATCTCCGAAGTGGTGGCGTCCACCGCCGAGCGGCATGCGCCGTCCGCCGCTGAAAAACACGTCGCGGTCGTCCGCGACATCGCGCCGAACATCATGCTGCAGGCCGACGCGGCGTTGCTGCGCCAGCTGGTCACCAATCTGTTCATGAATGCCGTCAAATTCAGCAAGCCCGAGGGTGGCAGCATCACGATCCGCCTCACGCAGGAAGCACTGTCGGTGACCGATAACGGCATCGGCATCCCGGCCGCCGAACTGGAGCGCATCTTCGACCGCTTCTACCAGGTGGAAACGTCGCGCGGCAACGACGGATTCGGACTGGGCCTGGCATTGGTGAAGCGCATCGCCGATCTGCACGGATGGTCGGTGGACGTGCAGAGCGCGGAGGGTGCCGGCGCGACGTTCACGGTGCGGTTCACGGCCAAGGCAAAGCATCCGCGCCGGCCTTAATCCAGCCTTAAGCACCGCGACGTACAGTGGGCGCAGTCAATCGGCATCCTATTTTTTCCTTTCACTCCCATGAAGAAATTCGCACTCGGAGCGGCCGCCGGAATGTCCGCCTTGCTGCTCGCCGCCCCCGTCGTTCTCCAGGTCGCCAGCGCCCAGGGTACTGCATCATCTTCGACTGCCAAGGTAGCCCGCGCCGCGCCGACCCAGGCGTGCCTGCAGGCCCAGGTCGCCTTGGAAGACGCCAATCTGGCCAATGCCGACGCCTTGGCTGCCAAGCACAAGGCCCAGCTGCAGAAGCGTCGTGACGCGCTGGCAACCGTTGCCGCCATTTCGGACGACACCGCCCGTGAAGAGGCACTGAAGAAAATGCGTGATGACATGCAATCGCTTATCAAGGGTACCGCCGACGACGTCCCGGCTGCCGTCACTTCGGCCATGGAAGCTGTCCGCACCGCCTGCGGCAACGTCATGATGGGCGGAGGCATGGGCATGATGAAGAACGGCGGGGGAATGCTCATGATGAAAGCGGGTCCCGGCGGCAGACACGGCACGTTCAAGTTCAAGAAAGGCGGCACGGCAACGTCCGCTTCCTCCACCAGCATCCAACAGTAGTGAACAAGGAAGGAAAAGGGCAAAAGAAGCCGCGATGTGCGCGGCTTCTTTGTTAAGAAGCATGAGTGCACCGTGGGCAACGTCTTCGGCATCATGCGGCCGACCGAGTGGAAGCCCAGCCAGGCGGTTTCTATTTCTTCGCGGAAAACTCCACCGCCACGTAGAGCAGTGAGATTGTCGCGATCCAGGAGCCTGCAATCCGCACGACGATCTTCTGCCAATCCTTGCGCACGGCCATGGCCGTCCATAGCGCGTAGCCCTGCACGATGGTGAGACTGATGCACGCACCCAGCACGAATGCGGAGTGCTGCCCGAGCGTCGCCGTCTCATCGCCAGTGTCCATGCCCATGGAGAACCCCGTCAGTGTGACGAGTGCGAGGAGCAGTGGCAGGCGCAATTTGTGACCGGATGCGGCCGTCAGCCCCATCACGATGGTCGCGATGGCAATGGCCGCTGGGGCAAAGCCGAACGGACCCGCCATTACCGCGGCCGCATAACCTGCGATGAATCCGAGCAGGACGCCCGCCAGAGCGCGGTCGCCTTTATCGCGGTTGAAGATCAGCACCGCTCCAAGTCCCAGCAATGCCAGAACATGCTGGATGGTCGTGAGCGGATGCAGGAAGCCATTATTGAATCCCCCCATATCGCCGAACGCGTTATGCGCCGCCGCTGTTTCGGGCAGCAGGGCCAACAAGAATGCGAGCGGCAGGATAAGCATTTAGAGGATGCCGAATAGGAAGCAACCACCCAGAATGGCGATGCCCAAACCGATCAAGCGCAAGACGATGGTGCCGTAGCGCACTTTCTCCAGCAGCCCGATGGCGATACCGGCCAAGTGGAGCATGCCGGTAGCCAGCACGAATCCAATGGCGAACGTCAGTGCGTTGGCAGCGCCCGGCATTTCCTCGCCGTGGGCGTAGCCGTGACAGATGGCGAACACGGCGACCAGCACGCCGGCCAGCCACAGCGGGATCTTTTTGGAGCCCGTGGCGATCATCAGGCCGATCACCACGCCGGAGAGCGCGATGCCGGTTTCCACGTACGGAACCGGGAATCCAATGATGCCGAGTACGCCGCCGACCGACATCACCAGCGGGAAAATTACCGGCAGCGTCCAGCGCGCCTTGTGCCCCAGGAACGCGCCCAAAATACCCACGCCGACCATGGCGATGATGTGGTCCAAGCCGGTGAGCGGATGAATGAATCCGCTCTGGAATCCGCCGACGGCGCCGGTACCCAGGTGGGCCGAAGCAATGGCCGGAAAGAGCAGCAGCTGTGCGCCCAAAAGGGACAAAGAGAGGCGAGAGAAGCGGGACATATTCGCGGTGGAAAAGGAATTGCAACGAACTCTACCCGTTCGGAATTCTTCCGACTATCGCATGGCAGGTGATTTTGCGCTTGGAATCAAGGCGCTCCTGCTCCATTCTGAGGCGCATGAACTGGACCCGTTCCGCTGCGGCCGCGTTTCTCCTGTTCTTCTGCGCGATCGTGATCGTCCCGGCCCCGGCCGATGCGCACGAGCTGCTGCCGGTGCAGCTGGTGGAATTTTTGCAGACTCATCCGCAGTTCACTCAGCAAGACGTGAACGACTACCTGAGCGCGCATCCCGAGCTGACGAAAGGAGACAGCGCGTACCAAGGCCGCCTGGTCGATACCGTCTTCGCCGCCAAGATCGGTTTCTGGGACAACGGCTTCGCGTTCATCCGCCTCGGTATCCGGCACATTTTGGAGGGCACCGACCACATCTTGTTCATCGCGTCGCTGCTGCTCACGTTCATGGGCCTGCGTCAGATGCTCAAGTCCATCACCGCGTTCACCATCGCGCATAGCATCACGCTTATCCTCGCCGGATTACAGATCATCACACTCGAGCAGCGGCTGGTGGAGTCCATGGTGGCGTTGTCCATCGCGGTGGTGGCCATCGGTACGGTGTTTTTCAAACGGTATAAATTTTTTTCGTCCATGGATACGAAGGTCTCGCTCATCTTCCTGTTCGGAATGTTCCACGGCATGGGATTCGCCGGATTGCTGAAGTCGTTCGCCATCCCGCCCGGGCAGTACATTCCGTCGCTGCTGTTCTTCAACGTGGGCATCGAGATCGGTCAGATCGGCATCATCCTTATGATCGTCCCGCTCATTTTCGCGTTCCGGCGTAAGCACTGGTATCCGTACGCCATAAAACTGCTTGCCGCCGTGATCGGC
>DAORHV010000139.1:0-3512 GCA_035438175.1 Candidatus Peribacteria bacterium | reverse complement strand
GCCGGATCAGCCGCTCGCGTTGCAGTGGCCGGTCGAGCCGAAGTACGGAATCTCGGCCCACTTCGAGGATGATGCGTACGAAGCCAAGTTCGGCATGCCGCACCATGCGGTGGACATCCCCACCGAGCAAGGCACGGTGATCCGCGCGCCGGCCGACGGCGTCGTCGCCAAAGTCTCGCTGAACGGACTCGGCTACAGCTACATCGCGGTGGACCATGCCGGCGGCGTGCAGACGATTTACGGACACGTCACCGCGTCGTTGGTGCAGGAAGGCGACAAGGTCCGTACCGGTTCGCCGATCGGTCTGACGGGCGGACGCCCGGGCTCCGAGGGCGCCGGACTGCTCACCACCGGACCCCACTTGCACTTCGCGGTGCGCCAGGACGGGGCGCTGGTCGACCCCGAACAATACCTGGTGCGCATGCAGGACGCGGACTCGCTGTAGATCAGTGACGCGGGCCCGTACGCTGCTGCCACTGCTCCAGCGCGAAGAGATCGGTCATGCCGGCCACATAGTCTTTTACGGCTTCCTCCAGGGCTCCGCCGTTTTTCTGGTGCAGCGACAAAACCTTCTCGGGCGGGTTCTTGCGGTAGTCCGCGAACAGGTCGCGGATGACCTGCTGGCCATGGGTGGCCTGCGCCAGCACGCCGGCGTTCATGTAGAGGCGGCTCCACAGCAACGCACGTAATTCCTTCAACATGACGCGCATGTCCGGCGTGAAGCGGACGATCTCGTCCTTGGCTGCGTAGACGTCGGCGAGCGATTGCAGATTGTGCTCGGCGATGGCCTGTTCGGTGGCTGCGTACAGATCGTGGATGAGCGCATGCACGATGGCGCCGCGGATTTCGGTGCCGGTTTCTTTTGCCCGTTGCGAAGCCAGATTCCCAAGTTTGAGCGCGCGCAGCTCATCGGTGGTGATGATGCCGGCGCGCAGCCCGTCGTCGGTGTCGTGGGCGGTGTAGGCGATCTCGTCGGCCAGGTTCACGACCTGCGCTTCCAGCGACGGCGAGCGCTCCAGCACCAGGTCCTCGGGCATGTCGTGCGGCGTGCGGTGTTTCATGAGTCCTTCCAGCACTTCACGGTTCAAATTCAGGCCCGAGTAGTGCTTGCTGCGCTGCTCCAGGACGGTGACGATGCGCAGCGACTGGAGATTGTGCTCGAAGCGCTTGCCGAAGGGCTCCACGCACGCATGCAGCGCCTCCTCTCCGGCATGTCCGAACGGGGTGTGGCCCAGGTCGTGGGCCAGTGCGATCGACTCGGCCAGATCTTCGTTCAGCCCCAGCGTGCGCGCGATGTCGCGGCTGACCTGGGCGACCTCCAGCGTGTGGGTAATGCGGGTGCGGTAATGGTCGCCGGTGCCCGCCACGAACACCTGGGTCTTGTGCATGAGGCGGCGGAACGACTGCGTGTGCAGGATGCGGTCGCGGTCACGCTGGAACGGGAAACGGCTGTCGTCTTCCGGTTCGGGGTGCATGCGCCCCAGTCCGCCGCCGTGCGGTACGGCGTACGGCATGAGCAGATCGTTGGCCGATGACATGCGTTTGGAGACGGGGAGCATCTGGATGAGACAGCATACCTCCTCCGGCCCACAGCGGCCATAAGCCTGGTTTTCAGCATGGGATTCTTGCCACAAACGGAACCGAAGCATTGGCTTTCCGACAACGAAAACCAGTCACTGCTCCGGATGCGGCACCGTCGGGGGATACCGGCGGCGGCACCGCGAATTTTATGATGTTCCTCCTGTATTTCTTCCCCCTTTTCTCTATGAAAACGGTCAACAGGACCATGTTGCTCGGCAACGCCACGCGCGACGCCGAGCTCAAGAAACTGCCCAGCGGCAGAGACGTCTGCACGTTCGGTTTGGCAACGAACCGCGTGTGGAAAGACAAGGCCGGCCAGCGCCAGAGCGTGGCCGAATTCCATAACCTGGTCGCGTGGGGCCAGCTCGCCGGCTTCTGCGCCGAGTACATCCGCAAGGGCAAACCGCTCTACGTGGAGGGCTATCTGCACACCCGCAGCTGGGAGGCCGAGAACGGCACCAAGCAGTACCGCACCGAAGTGGTGGTGGAAAATCTGGTGCTCATCGGACCCAAGGCCGAGGCCGAGGCTCCGAAGTTACAGGACGACGAAGTGCCGGCCGAAGAGGCCGCACCCGTCGCGTAAGAACTACCAAGAGGGGCCGATCATCATCGGCTCTTTTTGTGTGCGTTCGTAAGTTTCAGACAGTCCAAACGGCCGTTGCTCCGCGTGACTCAATCCCTGGAAAGCCAGGTGGGTGGCCGCATCCCCGGCCCACGGGCCGGAGCGATTAGACCTCCCTTATGATAAGTCAGAGAAAAAGTATGCGCGGGCTGACGGGTCGTCGAGACAGTCGGGAATGCTACCATGCGGCCCGATATCGGGCGAGAAAAATCCCAAGAATTATCGGAGTGTGACGACCAGGCAATTGGTGAAGCCGCTCTTCACTTCTTCGCGGTGTCCGCCGCGGTAGGTCCAGAGCGTTCCGGGGTTGCAGCGCGTGCATTCGGGCATGCGTTCGATGTTCGCTGACGGTACGCCGGCATCGGCGAATTGCTTGTTGGCTGCGGCGATAAGATCCACGCAGCGGCCGCCGATGAACGGCTTGAGTGTCGGCACTTCGGCGGCCGGATCGGTGAAGTCGGCGCCCTGGAAGCACAGCGACGGACCGGCGCCCACCATCACCTCGCCGGGGGCGATGTTCCATTCGCGTTTGAGCACGGCGAAGAACTCGGGGATGACGCCGGCCACCACGCCTTTCCAGCCGGCATGGATGAGTCCGACCACGTTGTGCTTCGGCGCGTAGATCACGAAGTTCTGGCAATCGGCGAACCGGATGAGCAGGCTGAGCCCCTTCACGTCGGTCACAAGCCCGTCAGCCGGCAGCGTGCGTGAGGATTCTTCGCGCACCACCACGACGTTCTTGCCATGCTTCTGGTGCAGGCTGGTCAGTGTTGCAACGCCCGTCACACGCTTGATGTCGGCGTCCGTGGCGACGTTGTCGGCTTTGTCCAGGAACAGCACATCCAGCTGCTTGGTAAACGGCCGGAGGTTTGCGAAAGGATGATCGATCACGATGACATCATACAACGGCTTCTCCCATCTCCGGCGTCCCTGGCGTCCCCGGCCTCCCTCGATGCAATCACAATGATTTCAATATTCGTGGGATACATTCAATCACCCGCCTGGTGCCGTAGGCATGGCCGTATTCATTGAAGAGCAGGGCTCCGGCGCGTTTGATGACGGTGCTGGCGGTGACAGCCGCGTCGAAGTGCGGCATGCCCTGGGCGATGAGCGAAGCGGTCAGTCCGGCCAGCGCGTCGCCGGTGCCGCCCACGGTGAGTCCGGCGTTACCGCCGGGGATCTCGCGCTCCACCCCGGTCTCGGAAATCATGTGGTCCACCACGCTCTTGATGAGCAGCATGGCCTTGGCTTCCTTGGCGGCATCCGCGGCGCGCCCCATGATCCCACCCAGCGCGTCGATCTCCTTCAC
>DAORHV010000138.1:0-3518 GCA_035438175.1 Candidatus Peribacteria bacterium | reverse complement strand
GCGTGGTGCCGAAGTTCAGCATGTGTACGAAGGCGGCCAGGCCGAAGAGTCCGTAGAACACCGACGGCACGCCGGCCAGGTTGCGGAAGGCCAGCTGCACGATGCGGCGCAGCCAGGTGTCCTTGCCGTACTCGGTCAGGTAGACCGCGGCGCCGATGCCGAACGGGAAGCTCACCAGCGTGACTCCGACTCCCAGCCACACCGATCCGACGATGGCGGGAAAGATTCCTCCTTTGGTGATGTCGCTGTGCTGCCACGGCATGCTCAGGAATTGCCAGCTGAGCGCGCCGTGTCCGGCGACCAGCAGGCCAAGCAGCACGATGACCAGCAAGCCTACGCCCAGCACCCCGCTTAGACGGAAGAGTGCGAAGAACAGCCGTTGCTCGAACATGGTGTTGTTCATGAGCGCGAGCGATGAAGCAGCAGGTCCGTGATGGAGTTGATGGCGAACGTGATGAGGAACAGCAGCAATCCGATGGCGAACAGGGCGCTCCAATGGAGATCACCCACCACCACTTCGCGCACCTCGATGGCGATGGTCGCCGTCATCGGGCGGACCGGGTCCAGCAACGAGTGCGGAAACTCCAGGCTGTTGCCCGCGACCATCAGCACGATCATCGTCTCGCCGATGGCGCGGCCAAGTCCGAGCATCACCGCTCCGGCGATTCCGGACCGCGCGGCGGGAATGACGACGCGCCAGATGCTGGTCCAGTGCGTGGCTCCCAGAGCCAAACTTGCTTCGACCATGCTTTCAGAGATGCTGGTGATGGCGTCTTCCGACAGCGACGCGATGGTCGGCACCGTGGTGATGCCCACCAGGATCGCGGCGTTCAGCGCATTGAGTCCGTTGCTGATATGGAACGTGTCGGCGATGAACGGCGCCAGATAGAGCAGGCCGAGCAAACCCAGCACCACCGACGGGATGCCGGCGATCATTTCGATGATGGGCTTCAGGATCTCCCGCGTGCGCTTGGACGCCACGCGCGACAGGTACACGGCCAATCCGAGTCCGAACGGTACGCCGATGGCCAGCGTCGCGATGCTCACCAGGACGGTTCCGGCCAGCAGCGGCATGACGCCCCACTGCAATTCCACAACCGACACCGGATTCCACGATTTACCGAACAGGAAATCCATGAACGGCACCGTGCTCAGGAAGCGGTAGCTGTTGATGAGCAGGAACAGGAAAATGCCCACCAGCAGGGCCACCGTCATCCAGGCGATGCCCTGGAACACCAGGCGCATCAGGGTGTCGCCGAAGCGCGACGGTCCCGGATTGGGACTGCGCGGAACAAGAAAGCCCAGCTTGCCCTGCGACTGCTCGGCAGCCGAAGCGATGGCCTGTGCTGCCGGAATCGAAAACGGCAGCGGACCGACCGGACTTGGAACCCTTGCCTCACGCTCGCTCATGAAATCGATGAGAAGGTATTGAGGCAATCTTACCCAGCCGGTGTCGGCCCGCAAGGTAATTGCGTTTGATAGCTGCGCCATGCGCTTGTTGACGAATCCCGTTAGTCTGCAACAATGCCCCTTATGCGCACCACCCATCTTTTGGCGGCTTCCATCGCCGTCCTTACACCGGTCATCGCCATGGCCGCCGCTTTCCGCGACGTTCCGATTGATTATCCGTACGCCAACGCCATTGCGTATGTCCAGTCCGAACGCATCGTAAGCGGCTATTCCGACGGTACGTTCCGCCCGGACAACAGCATCAACCGCGCCGAGTTCACCAAGATCGTCGTCGGCAGCATCGTCACCGCCCCCGACATCGAGGGCTGCAACAAGAACGACGACGGCCCGGCCCTCTCCGACGTTCCCAAGAGCAGCTGGTTCGTCGACTACGTCTGCACCGCCCGCAAGCGAGGCATCATCTCCGGGTATCCGGACGGCACGTTCAAGCCCGACCAGCCCATCAACACCGCCGAGGCCGCCAAGATTGTGGTGAAGACCTTCGGCTTCACGGTCGCCACCCAGGATCCGGTGTGGTACCGCCCGTACATGCAGGTGCTGAAGAACAAGGACGCCCTGCCCGCCGCCGCGTCGTCGCCCACCCACCAGATCACGCGCGGTGAAATGGCCGAGATCATCTACCGCATCAAGAATCCCGGCATCACCGACGGAACCCAGCCCAAGTGCGTGGTGTCCGGCTGCAGCGGCCAGCTCTGCGTGGAAGAAGGCGCCGATCCCATGACCACCTGCGAGTACCGCGACGAGTACGCCTGCTATAAGACCGCAAAATGCGGCCGCCAGCAGGACGGCCAGTGCGGATGGACCCAGGACGCCGTACTCTCGGCGTGTCTGGCCAACCCGCCCAAGGACTCTGGCAGCCAGGGCTCCATGCCTCAGTAAACGTTTCAGAATTTCCGCCGCCCGCGTCGCAGTGACCGGGCGGTTTTTTTGCATTCGGCAGCCGTCCAGTTAGATCGTCTCGCCGTCTTTCGCCACCGTACGCAGGACTTCCAGGCAGGCCTCGCGCACCTTCTCGGCATCGTCATCGACGCGGTTGGCGGCTTCCTGGAGTTTGCCGAGCAAATCCGACGGTGCTCCGTATTTGGCCTGGTCGAGTTTTTTCATGTTTCCCATCCAGACTTGCTGGATGAGTCCAAAGTGTTTGGAGGCGTTGGAGGCCATACGTTGAAAGGGAGTAAGACGGAGGTACTATCGGCCGTTTGTGTTAAAAGTCAACGTACCAGGTAGCCGTCCATCGGTTTCTTCAGTTTTTTCAGGAAGTGCCGGAAGCCGCCGCTGCCGTACTGCAACTCGTGCGCCCCCCGCGTGATCTTGCTGATGCTCACGCCGCATTTCTTGGCCACGTCGCGCTGCGTCATGCCCGACGACAGCGCCTGGATGAGTTGCCAGCGTTCGGCGATGGCCTCCAGTTCCTGCGGCGTCAGGATGTCCTTCAGCAGCATCTCGCTTTCCTTGGCCGAATCCGGCGCGGCGAACAATTCATACAAATCCTTCAGTGCTTTGGGGGTGACGGGCATGCGCTTATTGTAGTACCGGTACGGCGGAGCGCAACGTACGAATCAGTTCGATGACCAGCCGCCCGAGCTTGTCCAAGATGCCGAATCGGAGTTCGCATTCCGCGCCACGGGTGTGACCGGCAGGTACTGGCGCTGGATGCTTTCCAGCACGGCGATGCGCGATTCTTTCGTGAGACGCGGCAGCACGTACAGGCCCAAGCGCTGCGGCGTGACGATTTGCGCGTGCACGTACATGGAAACGATGTTGCGGGCCGCGTCGGGTGCGATGCGGGTGACATTGGTGAGGATTTTTTCCTGCTCCGGGGGCGCCACGGCGACCAGCGGTCCGTCGGCTGCGAACCGCATGTGTTCGGCGCAGTACCCCAGATGATTGATGTCCGGCCCGTATGGCCGGGCGAGCGCTAAACAGGAAGGAGAGCGGTGCGAATCAACGCCTCCGCGGCGCGATCGAATTCGTCCTCCGACGTAAATCGTCCCATGCCCAATCGCACAGCGCCCTTGTCGATCTCTGGCGGGACCCGCACCCCTCAC
>DAORHV010000137.1:0-3527 GCA_035438175.1 Candidatus Peribacteria bacterium | reverse complement strand
AGTGACGAACGGCCTGCCTGCCCACGATGCGTCTTCCAGCAGCAGGAATTCTCCCGCCGCCGCGATCATCGCGCCGTTGTCGGTGCAGTACACGAGCGTCGAAGGCGTACGCAGCGTTTTCGAGTACTTCCGGCACAGCGCGGCGGCCATGGTACGCAACCGCTGGTTGGCCGAGACGCCGCCCACGATGTGCACTTCCAGGATATCCGGGTGCGTCTTCAGGCTGCGCTCCAATTGCGTCAGCAGGTGGGTGCAAATGGCGAATTCATAGCTTGCGGCGATATCGGCCTTGTTCTCCGGCGTCAGCGGTGCTCTGGCGTCGCGCAGCAGGTATTTGAGCGACGTCTTCAGTCCCGAGAAGCTGAAGTCCGCCGAGTCGGACATCGGCACCGGGAATTTGTGGGCGCGATCGTTGCCGCTCTTGGCAAGCGCGGCCAACTGCGGTCCGCCCGGATACCCGAGCCCGAGCAGTACGGCGCCTTTATCGAACGCCTCGCCGGCCGCATCGTCCACAGTCGCGCCCACGCGTTTGCCGGTGAGGTGCGAGGTGCGGTACCACACGTCGGTGTGGCCGCCGGAGACGGAGAGCGTGAGGATCGGAAATCGTGGCGCATCCGAAGCATCCAGCCACGACGAACTCAGGTGTCCGAGCGTGTGGTGAACCGGGATGATAGGCAGTCTCCAGAGCGCTCCCAACGTGCGTGCGGTGGTTGTGCCGACCAAAAGCGATCCGAGCAGGCCCGGACACGTCGTCACCGCGATGCAGTCCAGGTCGGCGGGCGTCACGCCGGCGTTCTTCAGTGCCTTCTCGATGACCGGCAACACGCATTCAACCTGTTTGCGAGCGGCGTACTCCGGAATCACGCCGCCGGTAGCGCCGAAATCGCGTTTGGAACTGGCGATGACGCAACTGCGCACCGTGACGCCGTTTTCCACCACGGCGGCCGAGGTTTCGTCGCACGATGTTTCGATTCCGAGGATGCGCACGGTGGCGGGGGGCGGAGGAAAAGGACTATACTCGGGGCCTAGTGTACGTCATTCCTTCATGCAGTTCTTCCCGACCCGCGCGATCGCGCTGAGCATCGGCCCACTGAGCATCCATTGGTACGGTCTCATGTACCTGCTCGCGTTCGTCATCGGCATGTGGCTGCTGCCTCGACTGCAGAACTACCGCGGCCTGTCGTTGGACGCCAAGCAACGCGAATCCCTCATCTTGCACGTGTTTTTCGGTGTGCTGGTGGGCGGACGGCTCGGATTCGTGCTGTTCTACGACCTGCCCAACATGCTGGCGCATCCGGCACAGATTTTCGCGGTCTGGCAGGGCGGCATGGCGTCGCACGGCGGCATCATCGGCGTGACGCTGATGCTCTTCTGGTTCGCCCGCAAGAACAATATCTCGTTGCTCAAACTGACCGACGTGCTCATGGTGCCGGTGGCCATCGGACTGGCGCTCGGCCGGGTGGGGAATTACATCAACCTGGAACTGTACGGCACCGTCACTGCGCTGCCCTGGGGCATGGCCATTCCGGGCGTGGAAGGCCTGCGCCATCCGACCCAGATTTACGCCGTCATCAAGGACCTCACCATCGCAACGGTGTGTTTCCTGCAACTCAAGCGCAGTCATGGCGTGGAAAGCGCCGCCGGCAAGACCACAGCCGTCTTCCTGATGATGTACGGCGTACTGCGCTGCACCGTCGAATACTTCCGCGACCAGGCGCCGTACGGTTACTTCGACCTGGCCGGTATTCCGGTCAGCCGCGGCCAGCTGCTCACGGTTCCGGTCTTCGTGCTGGGCGTGCTGCTGTGGAGCTATGTCGTCCTGCGCAACCGGCGCGCTTACGCGGCCGCTTCGGTCTCGTAGAGGATCTGCCGTGCGACTTCGCGTTCGTCCCACGGTACCAGGCCCTTCTGCGTTTGCATGGTTTGGCAGGCGCCCATGCCGCACAGCACCACGCTGTCGCCCGCATTGGCATGCGTGACCAGGAAATGGATCGCTTCACGGCGGTCGGGGATTTTGTAGCCGTCGGCCTGGCTGACATCCACGCCGGCCCAGACTTCATCGATGATCTTCTTCGGGTCTTCGGTCACGGTCTCGTCGGTGGTGACCACCACCACGTCGGCCAGTTCGCTGCAGATCTTGCCGATGACCGGACGCTTCTCGCGCATGCGGTTGCCGCATGCGCCGGTGAGCACCAGCACGCGGTTACCCGGCTGTGTCATCGCGCGTACGGCTTCCAGCGTCTTCTGGTAGGCCAGCGGCGTGACGGTGAAGTCCACGAACAGGTTGAATTCCTGGCCTTCGTCGATACGCTCCATGCGGCCCGGAACCCCCTTGAAGTCCAGCAGGGCCTGCACACAGGTGTTCAGCGGTACGCCCACCGCGTGGGCCGAGGCGATGGCGCACAACGCGTTCTCCAGGTTGAACAGTCCCGGCACGTTCAGTTTCAGCATGTAGTGTTTGCCGTCGGTGGCGTGCATGGTCGCCGAGACGGCGTTTTGTTCGGCCACGATGTCGGTCAGCCACAGCGACACGTCGCAACCCGGAAACGGACCTTTGTTGCCGGAGCCGTCGTAGCCGAACGTGCGAGTGCTGCGGATGTCTTTGTAGATGGCGAAGGTGTCGTCGTTGGCATTCAGGACTTTGGTGCCCTTGCCGCCGAGCATCCGGAACAAGAGACCTTTGTCGGCCCGGTACTGGGCCATGGTGCCGTGGTAATCCAAGTGCTCGAGTGACGTGTTCGTGATGGCCGCCACTTCGGGGCGCATGGGGCCAAGCCGCCCCTGCACCAAACCGTGTGAAGCCGCTTCGGCCACGAAGAACTCGCAGCCGGCGTCGGCGCATTTCTTTAAGAAACGCTGGAACGGCGCGTGTTCGATGGACGTCATGTGGGTTTCGTTCCAGTCGACCGTGTCGTTGATCTGGAAAAACGTGGTGCTCGCCGCGCCGACGGTCTTCTCGGCCGCGCGCAGAATGCATGCTGTCATGCCGGTGACGGTGGTTTTGCCGTCGGTGCCGGTTACGCCGATGACGCGCATCTTGCGGGCCGGCAGGCCGTTTTGCAGGGCTGCTCTCCAGCCCTTGGAACGGTGCCACGCCAAACGGAGCGGATGGCGGTCTGGGACGGCGCGCTTGACGATGGATTTCAGCACGACTTCAGGATACCACGCGTGATGCGGATGTCATCCGCAATGGCATCCAGCAGGGCATCTTTGCCCGGAAAATCCTTCACGTCGCGGATACGTGCCAGGACGTGCACCTCTATGCGTTCGGGAACGTCGGAAAGAACAGCGTCCAGAATGTGTACCTCCAGCGACTCGGAATCCTTGAACACCGGGCGCGGTCCGAAGTGCAGTGCGCCGTCGTATTGCTTGCCGCCGATGCTTACCCGGCATACGTACACGCCGTGCGTGAAACCCTCCGGCACGTCGGTCAGATCCATGTTAATCGTAGGTACCTTCAAGCCACGGCCGCGTCCGGAACCGTGCACGGTGCGTGCGGAAAACACGATCGGCGGATCAAGCAGTGG